>JAVZPJ010000001.1:0-207426 GCA_038881635.1 Sulfolobales archaeon
GACGCTATATCTTCTGTGAATACTCACGTGAGCAGATGGACTGCTGATAGTAATGGTGTTCTCACAGCAAGCTATCCAGGTGTTGGCGTGATAACTCCAGCTCTATGGATACCTGTGATAGAACCTGGAGCATATGCTATAAAGCTCATCTTCTTCAATGGAAGCACATATGGTGCGACAATGGCTGGCTATGTATTTGTCATCAACAACCTATCAAGAGTTGCAACAACGGAGCAGGTTTCAAGCATTGTAAGCTCTTCAACAGCAGCCATATTACAAGCTCTAAGCTCTCTAGATAACAAGCTATCAGCCTCCATAGCAGAGCTCTCAGGAAGATTAGATACATTAACATCGCTCCTTACCTCGCTTAACTCCAGCTTATCAACACAGATAAGCTCTCTATCATCGCAGATAGCATCAGCGAGATCAGATATACTGAACTCCATCTCATCGGCAAGATCAGATATACTGAACTCTATAGCATCAGCGAGATCAGATATACTGAACTCTATATCCTCTGTAGACGCTAAGGTATCAGCTCTTCAGACATCTGTAGCAGGATTATCTGATAAGATCGATAGCCTGACTACGACTATCAACAGTGTAGTAGCTACGCTAACCAACGTGACATCAGGACTTAACACAGTGTTATCACAGCTGAAGAGCTTAAGCGACCAGCTCACAGGAACACTGGCAACACTAACAACAACTGTGAGCGGTCTTTCAACGGCTGTCAATGATCTGAAGACATCCATAGCCACAGTCAGTAGCAAGATAGACACAGTAAATAGCAAGATAGACACACTATCAGGAACTCTGACAACCCTTTCAAACACCTTGAATACGGTTAATAGCAAGGTAGACACACTATCAGGAGCTGTATCAACTCTGTCAAACAATGTAAATACTGTTAGCAGCAAGGTTGACGCAGTGAGTAGCAAGATAGACACTGCTTCATCAAGTCTTAGCAGTGCTATATCAGATGTGAAGAGCAGTCTCTCATCACAGCTCGGAACAGCTTCAATAGTACTATACATAGCAGTAGTACTGGCACTACTATCATTCATATTCGCACTGCTATCCTATCTATCAGTGAGAAAGGCAACTATATCTAAATAAGCGCGAGTAGAGATCGCATCAGATAATTTAAAAAATATATTTTTTATATTGTATCCATCTCACAAGCTTTTACTCTGAAAACAAGATTTTTACATTAGAAGTCTTCAATAGCTTCTACATTTTATCATAATATTCTATCGGATGAAGATTTATAAGGGTATTATTTTCAAAATTTTTGAGTGTGACTATATGAAAGAGGTCTATACAATCCTTAGAAGAATAATAGTCCTAGCAGTATTTCTAATAATTCTAATACCTTCAACACTTAATGCCGAGAGCGTGAGCATAGTATACAGAAATCCTAGAGAGTTTTCCTCATACTGGTCTTTCGAACCTTTCAAACCACTACCACCTCGAGATGTGGAGCCTGTCGTGGTTAAGATATTCGAGAACAGAGAGTTTGCGACCACAGGATATACTCCTATAAGTACTGTGATTGACATACCTCCGGGAAGCTATGGCAGAGCTATTCTCAATGTAAGTCTGAGACTTACAGATAGACAGTACGATAGAATACTCTGGATCTTTGCAAACGGCATTCCCATATGGTGGGGATCTACAGTGCAGAGACTCAACTCAACAGCTGAAGCTGATGTCACTCTCTTCCTGAATCTCTTTAGAGGTCGTGTCAACTTCAGCATGGTTCTAGCCAACTGGGTTGTTCCAAATATTGCTCCAGGAGTATTCATTGTCAATGTAACCCTCTACCTCTACCCAGGTCCCACACCTAGATGGGTTCCAACAGATTACATACCATTATTTAGAGATCCTGATGGAAATTCACTCGCCGAATTCACCCCAGATAGAACTACTATAAACACCTCAGTATCACTTCCAGAGGGGAGCTACAGAGTTGCGGCATACCTCTTCACAAAACCTGGAAGACTTGATGAGTTCTTCTACGCCAACATACCATCGGTTAGAGACATACTAGTATACTATAATGAAAGGCTTTCAGGAGTTTTCCACGTGTTCCCAGTAATATACACAGGAGGAATATTCCCACTATACTGGAGACCTATGACTTCTGTGAATACCCACTATACTAAAAGTCCTGAGATAATAGATCTCACACCAAATCTAGTAGACGGTTTGAATGCTAATCTAAGCCTTAGAATAGTAGGAGTGAAGGAGGCTAGCTACAGAGCATCAAGCCCTTACTTTAGTGTGATTATTGGAGGAGCTCTACTGGTGTGGAGAGATCCTAGTGTGAGAATATTCGGAGGTTCTCTGATATCTTCAGAAGCTTGGTATAATACTTCTAGAAGTATAATTGATGTAGGAGATAGATCTTATTACACTGAGGTTGCAAGATACAGAATATCATACACAGCAAGACTTAATACAAGTTCAGGTATTCTAAATATATCAACACTATCAACAGGATACACAATCTCCACTATACTCTCAGGAAGTGATTTCACAAATCTAACACTTCTTCAGAGCTTTATAAACTACGCTACAAGCCCTGGATCTGGTTCTATAGAGAGATTTCTCGAGAGGCAGATAGGAACATGGTATATTGATCTGAGAAGCATTTATAAAGAGATCCTCGTATCTCCCACTAGAGAGATACCATATGAAGAAGATCTTGTGGAGACAGATCTTATAACTGTCACCCAGACCACTATGATGAGATTTAGAGTTGGTGATGACTGCTATAGAGAGGATATAAGCGAGAGTGTATATGTTGAAGGAAGTTTCTCGGTAAGACTAAGAGTAATAGATCCTCATGGAGGTGCTGTGATCATAGGACTTTCATCAGCTCAATCAACAACGAGAAAAACTCTTGACGCTACAATACTCTATAATTTCCAGGGTTATAGAGAGAGATTTAACATCGTCACAGAAGCATCTCTGGCAAAGATCTTTGGAGACTTCAAAGAGTTCTATATCGAATACATGTTAGTTCCATAAAGACCTTCTTCTAAAGAGAATTTTTTTATCTCTCCTCCTAAAATAGGTTCTAGGTGCTATCTTTAGGTGGATAAGACCGGTCTACAACCACGTATTAAAGAGACTAGGTGGAGAATAGATCTTGAGGTAGAGATATTAAAAGAATGGGAGAGAGAAGGACTTTATAATCATGAGATCTATGGAGATCCCGAGAAGATTATAGTTGTAGACACACCCCCACCATATCCTTCGGGTAGATGGCATGTAGGAGCTGCAGCACATTATGCTCATATAGATATGATCGTGAGATATCTAAGAATGAAAGGCTTCAGAGTTCTAGCTCCATGGTATGCTGATAGGAATGGTCTTCCAGTAGAGATACTTGTTGAGAGAGTCAGAGGTGTTAATCCTCATGAGATGGCTCAAACACCTGAGGGTAGAGAGAGATTTCTAGAG
The DNA here is from genome assembly GCA_038881635.1 of Sulfolobales archaeon. NCBI lineage: Archaea > Thermoproteati > Thermoproteota > Thermoprotei > Sulfolobales > Sulfolobales archaeon. Next base: position 3,472 of record JAVZPJ010000001.1, read on the forward strand.
ATGTGTAGAGAGGAGCTTGATAAAATAGAAGGAGAGCTTGTGAACATATGGAGAAGACTTGGATGTTCTTTCGAGTACTGGAGGAGTGGAACTGATAGTCCTGAGTATAGAATGATTACTCAAACAACATTTCTAGATCTCTTTAAGAGAGGATTGATCTATGAGGCTGAAAGACCTGTCTACTGGTGCCCCAGATGCAGAACAACATTAGCTGAAGCAGAGTTAGAATATACACCTCAGGATCTGAAGCTCTACTATATTAAAATAGAGATCTCAGACGGTTCAGAGAAGATTATAGCAACTACAAGACCAGAGCTTTTAGGTGCAATGGTTGCTCTAGCATACAATCCTAAGGATGAGAGATATAAGGGCTTAGCAGGATTAAAAGGTGTTGTTCCCATATACAGGTATGAGGTTCCTATAATAGAACTCGACGATGTAGATCCTAGTTTTGGAACAGGTTTCATGATGATATCAAGCTATGGAGATATAAGAGATGTTAGAGTTGTGAGAGAGCTAGGTCTCAAACCAAGAGTTATAATAGACAAGAACGGTCTTATGAACGAGCTTGCAGGACCTTTGAAAGGTCTTTCAATTTCAGAGGCTAGAGATAAGATCGTGAGCATGCTCAGAGAAGAAGGTTATATAGTTAGAGAGGAGGTTCTAAGAGGAAGAGATATTCCAGTATGCTGGAGATGCAAGACTCCTATAGAGATAGTACATTCAAGAGAATTCTTCTTAAAGCAGTTAGAGTTTTCAAAGGATCTTCTAAAGATAATAGATATGATAGAATTCTACCCTAGCTTTCATAAGAAGAAGCTCGTGGAATGGATACAGAGTCTTAGAATGGACTGGCCCATATCAAAGACCAGATACTACGCAACAGAAATACCTCTTTGGAGATGCAGCAGCTGCGGAGGTTATATAGCTCCAGAGCCGGGAAGATACTACAGACCTTGGAAAGAACCTCCTCCCGTTGATAGATGTCCTTATTGTGGAGCTTCTAGAGAGAAGATCTATGGAGAGAATAGAGTTTTCGATACATGGTTTGATTCAAGTATTTCAGCACTTTACGCGAGTAAATGGCTTAGAGATAGAAAATTCTATGAGAAAGCATCTGAATTTATAATAAGACCTCAGGGGTATGATATTATAAGAACATGGCTTTACTACTCTATACTAAGAATCTACCAGATCACAGGAAAACCAGCGTTCAAGGTTGTAAGAATCAGCGGCATGGGCTTAGACGAGAAAGGTGAGGCTATGCATAAGAGCAAGGGTAATATAATAGATCCAGAGCCTATCATAGAAAAATACGGAGCTGATGCGATAAGGTTCTGGGCAGCTTCATCGGCTAAGCTAGGTTATGACTACAGATACAATGAATCTATTATAAGAACAGGATCTCTATTTATCACAAAGATATTCAATATAGCTAGATTTATATCATTCTTCGACAAACCCTCTAGAGATGAGGTGAGACTGAGAGAGATAGATAAAGCACTTCTAAAGAAGCTCAACAAGGTAATAAGAGAGTGTGAAAACAGTTTTAGAGAGTATGATGTGTTTAATGCGATTCATAGTGTGTATAACTTCACGTGGGATATCTTTGCGAGCAACTACATAGAGATGATCAAAGGTAGAGCTTATAACAATGATAAGAAGTATAGTCTAGAAGAACAGAAGGCTGCATGGTATGTTCTTCACGAGACATTATCGATAATACTAAGACTTCTAGCTCCTATAATGCCTTTCGTAACAGATTATCTCTGGAGAAGAATATATGGATCTAGGAGTATTCATCTAGAGAGATTTCCACAACCTATAGCAGATTATGATTCATTCAACGAAAAAACACTCGATCTAGCGGTTGAACTTAATAGCATACTATGGAAGTATAAGAAGAGATCTGGCGTGAAACTCTCACAGCCACTAGATAGAGTAGTTTACATAAGCGATCCAGAAGCTATAAGTATTGTAGAAGAGTTGAGAGATCTTCATAAGATAAAAGAGATCAGAATAGGAGAACCTGAGAATCTCGAGAAATTTGAGAACTTAGGCAGAGGAGTTTTCATAGAGAGAAAAACTATATAACCTCCTCCTCTAATCTCTTCAGAATAACTCTTCTCAGCCACATTCCTATAATGATTATAGCTATGATAACACCTATACCAATATACAGTAATGTGAATCTAGAAAGAAGTGTAAATATTGTAGGACTTAGCACTATAAGCCTCTCCCCATCTTCATTAACACTGAGAGCAGTCTTACTAGGTATATATCCATTAGAATCCACAGAAACCTCATAAGAACCCGCCACAATCCTTACACTAGCGATTCCATCAATAGTGCTAACCTTATAAGAGAACGCTGGGTTCTCAAGATTCACAAGTTCTATAAACGCATTCTCAGGCTGATTAAGATCATTAACAACTCTAAATGTCAACGTGTATAATCTTCTATAAAGCTCTATAGATGTGTTTAAGGGAGAATCCACTCTACCGAGATTCTTTCCCACGCTTTGATAGAGATCCTTATTCTCATCAGATGGATCTATTCTCAGACTCACATCATAACCCTTAGGAACCGATACCTCGAATACAGATCTGTTTACTATAAAAGTAGTGTATGCTCTTCCTCCAACATAGATCATCACGTTAAGAGATCCTTTGATCGGTACTCCAAGCTGATCTACCAATTGTATCCCTATAGGTATTAGAATACTCTCTAGAGAAACTCTATATATATTAGTATCATTAACAAGATTTGAAGGATCTATTCTTATAGTAGTGTTAACATAATTAGTTGCATTAATTAGCACTATGAAGAATCCGTAGGGTAGTGTGATCTCATAAACACCACGACTGAGAACACCTGAAAACTTCATATCTTCTCTTTCAATGCTGGATATCGTTATGAAACCTTCTACAGGATCTCCGAACATATCTACAACCTCGAATCTAAACCTATAGAGAAGTCTGTCAATTCTCAGAGTAATAGAACTATCATCGGTAAAATTCATCGTAAACTCCTGAGACTGGTAGATATTCAAACTAGCATCCGTAGGTCTTATCACAACCCTTAGAGATCCTGTTGGGATCCTGATACTCAGATTACTCGTATTAACAACTCCTCTGAACATCTCTATACCATCTATATAGACCACAACATTTAATGGAGCTATGATCCTGCCCGATACAGGGTCTACAAGATTTATGTTTAAATTCTTCTTAACAGGTTCTACAGTGAATAAGATATAAGTAGAATTGATCGTTATCTCTCCATAAGTTGTGTTAAAATACTGAGCTTCAAGAGGTGATACCGTTATAGCATATCTATCATATGTGACATCATGAATAATAGCCTCACCAAGATCATCGGTCATAGCATTATATTCAGCGCCTGTTCTCATGTTCTTAAGATATATGAAAGCTTTACCAACATTCCTACCATATACATCTCTAAGAATCAGCTTTGTATCGAATGTAGTGGGTATGATACTTAGACTTCTATCCAGGTTTGCAAACAACTCTATGTCAGCTGAAACAGGCATGTAGAATATAGAGTCAATGTTAATTCTGTAGAAGCCAGCTGGCAGTATATAATATCTCCCAGGTGTTATAGCGAATCTCATGCCAGACCAGAAAGGTCCATTGAATATTATGCTCATATTAATAGCATCAGGATCTATCTGACTTCCATCAAGACCGTTCACAACATTCACTCTAGCAACATATGTTTTCGCGATAAGATCTCCGTATAAAATACCAGGGCTATCTACGATAATAGATCCGAGAGCTATTACATGGTCTCCGTAGAAGAGGTTTACAGTGTAAACCCCTTTAGCCATGTATATGGGAAGAGGATTAGAAGTGAGAGGCAGCTTCATACTATAGTTAAATCCTGTGTTAATTATCTCTACAGACAAACCCGAACCGGAAACCGATATAGGAGGTAGTGTGAACGTGGAATTATCAACTCTCACTCTTATAAATAGATCTATGGGAATAACGGGGGCGAGAAGAAAGATTTTTTCACTAGATCTGTTGAAGTCTACCCCATTATAAACTTCTCTCCCAACCTGAGCACTCTCGAGAATGATCGAATATGTTGAATACGGAAGATAGACAACACCTACAGAGCCGTTGACAGAAGCTCTAGCAATCTCAACACCTCCTTCGAAAAATCTTAGAACACCTGAAATCTCTATATACCTCTTTTCAGCAGATTGAATCTCAGGTATGATACTTATGGTAAATCTATCTATAGGACATCTTAACATGATTCTCCTCGCGTCAAGCACCATAGCAGTTCTACTACCTACGAAGACATTGTATGAGGAATCTCTTGAGATATAGGTATAGAGAAGAGTTGAATCTACCGGGTAACCTGAATACCCACCACTTCGAAGACATGGTATGAGTAGATTATTAGATATCCTAAACAAATGTGATCTTCCATCTTCGGTAGATACTGAGAGTATATTATCAGATGAAAGACTTATATCTGTTATTAAACTGCTAAATACATAAGAAGATGATGCAACATGCCTGGCAAGAGCCGGATCATATGAGAATAGATATAATCTTGAATCTAATGATACCAGGATCATAGAACCATCGCTTGATACCATGGAATTCACGGTAGAGAGATCTGATATAGGTGTGTAGTATCTCACATAATCCTCTGAATCAACTCTAATGATCCTTAGATTACTATCATAATAACTAATGTATACACCATCTTCTGAGAACATCAGCGAGAGAAATCTATATGGATATATGCTCTCCATAACCTCATAGAAGAAGACTCTTTTTATATTAGAAGGAATTATTAGTGTACTAAGTTTAGTTATATTATAAGGACTTCTAGATAGATCTATACTGATAAGAGATATGAAACTCCTAGGAGGCACTCTCTCAAACAACTCTGAAACACCGGCTCCACTTAACATTACAATTCTTATAGATCTAACCTCATCAGGATATCTAGGTCTCGTTAGAATTATAGAATCTAAGAATGTTTGATACATAGGATGTGTTACTCTAAGCTCATAAATAGAACCATTAGGATCAAGTATAGGTACATCGAGTTCCACGCTTCCATTAACCGAGATCGCTTTATAATATATATCTCTATTACCCGTATACGTTAGAGTTATAATAGCATTATCAATAGGATTACCATTCTGATCTGTTATATTTATAATAAGCCTGATCTTGGGAGGTGTATAGATCATGAAGATCCTTGAGACATCATAGCTTATCAAACTACTGCTAACTCTTATAAGAGGTGATATATCTACGACAGAAGCAGGGTAGAAACCAGCTAAAGCGCTACTTTCTATAGGACCTATCTCAAGCCATCTGGGAGAGGCGTATTTATAAGCGTAAATAAAAAGACCATCGTAAGCTACTATATAATACTCTCCACCGATTCTACCTATGAAAACTTTTGATATAGGATATCTAGAAGCCTGGATATATGTGATCTGATCTAAATTAAGATCTATTACATCAATCTCGCCGAGCTCCGTACCCACTACAATAAATCTACCGCTACTATCACTTGAAGAAATATAAGTAGCTCTACCATGAATAATGTAATCTCTAAAAGAATATCCAGAGAGATCTGATGAGAATCTAACCACTCTAATAACATCCCCAGAAGAACTTCTACCAGCTAGAACAAGAACCCTATTATCCATAGAAAGAACTTTGTAAACATCTAGATCTAGAGATGCCAGTCTTGCATAATACAAGTTGGACATACTCGTTTCCTCAGTACTAGTCTCAGCTCTGACTAACGCGAGATTCTGAAGATCTGAGTGTTCGCTAGTGAGGTAGAGATTTATAGGTAGTATGTATGCTAGGATAAAAACTATCATAATAACTCTTAAGAGAATTCTAAGAGTAGTTACTTCTCGAACTCTCAAGATCCCGCCATTAAAAAATCCTTTTGAGAGCTTTTATTATACTATTATATAGATCGTAGTAGACCATATCTAGATATAATGAAGATGATCTCTGATAACCTCATATTGTCTTGCAGTAGTCTCCTCAACCATGCTACCAAGATAAATCCTATCCCAAGGAAGATCTTCTCCGTATCTATATCCCTCGAAAACGTATCTCGTATCAATCTCTCTGATTATTCTCATGAAATAACTAATCTTCCTCCCAGATCTACTCCACTCAGCTAATATTCTTCCCAGTGGTTTCGGAGATAATGCTATAACAGCCTGGACTATACTCCATTCTATATCTAGAGGTCTTGTATCGATAAGCCCTCTCAATTCTCTACGGTAAACATCTAGGATCTTTCTAAGTCTTTCTCTATCGCTCATACCGATCCACTGGAAGACTGTTTTAGGCTTCGGGATCAGAGGATTGAGAGATAGAGATATTCTTTTATTTCTCTCACGCGCGTGTCTTGCTATTCTTCTGAGAGCTTCTATATTAGCTTTTACATCATCCTCCTTCTCCCATTTCACCCCATAGATCATATATATCTTGAGATCAAAACCTTTGTCAAGAATTTCTATAATTCTTCTCTCTAGAAGTTCTGAAGATTCTAAATACTTGAAGAAGCCCCTCCTAACTTTGAAGCTAAAACTTTCCGGAGCTATCGTCACTGTTCTCTGACCGAGTCTCTTGATAATCTCTAGTAAGTCTAATGAGAATAGATACAGATCATTCAATCTAATAGAAGGTATGGAAGCTATATAACCCTCTCCAGCGAGATACTCAAGAAATCTAACTTGATTAACAGAGGATGGTGTTAGAAGAGAGTAAATCACAACTCTTCTACCGGATATAGTATATCTAGATCCTTCTTCAAGAATTCTCTTGAGAGTCTCATAGCTTCTCTCTCTATAAGGTTGAGTAAGTCTACTTTCCATGCAGAAAGAACACCAGAACTTACAACCTCTACTGATCTCAAGCTTGAAACCTCTTCCAAACACAGGTTCAATCTCCATATTTTCTATCTGTCTTATTGGGTAGAATGATCTATCTAGATCCTGGACATATCTTCTGATAACTCTTTCCTCACTATATCCAGGCACATACACGTACTCCAATTTTGAAAGCTCTTCAAGAAATCTTTTCTTATTATCTACATACTCTAGTCTTAGATCTATTATCTTATCTAAAGTGTTCTCAGCCTCTCCTATCACGAAAGCATCTATAATATCCTCGAATGGTATTGGATTAGCCATGATACCAGGACCTCCAGCTATTATAGGTGTCTCTCTCACATTTCTGAAGAGAGGGATTCCTCCAGCGTCTAAAATACTCAGCAGATTAACTATGTCGGGTTCGTAATGTATGCTTGTTATATATAGATGAAAGTCTCTTAATGGTGAGCCGGTCTCAATACTCCTAGGATCAAATTCTCTACCTTGCAACCTCTCTGCATGAAACCTCTCTAGATAGACTTCATCTCTAGAATTAACCAGATGATATATGGTATCTGTTGCAAGACTTGATATCATTACTTGATAGAGGCTGGGGTATATAAATGCTATTCTAAGTCCTACTCTCATAGGGTTTTTCTTTACTATGTTTACCTCCATACTCCTACAACTAGTAACAATATACTCCTCATCAGAAAAATATTTCTTCAGATCTCTGGTTAATATCTTTCTAGAGCAGATCTACATGGGGGCTTTGTTCTCATGATAGTTAGATTCAGGAATGTAGTTGTTCTAGAAGCTCTGAGAACACCTATAGGCAGGTTTGGTAAGTCTCTGAAGGATCTTCATCCTTCAATTCTTGCGGCAGAACTCATTAAAGAAGCTTTAAAGAGACTAGATCTAAAACCTGAAGAATTAGACCTGGTAGCTCTAGGTAATGTTGTGAGATGCGGTTTAGGACAGCTTACAGCTAAGCAGGCTCTAATAAGGGCAGGACTGCCTCCTACTATTGAGACTATGAATATAGATATGGTATGCTCCTCAGGTATGGCATCTATAGAGATTGGAGCCTTGCACATATCTCACGGATCTGCAAGGATCGCTGTTGTAGGAGGTATGGAGAGCATGAGCTATACACCATTAATTCTCTCGAATAGATTCAGATGGGGTGTTCAACATCTTACGGGAAGAAGTATTGAGATCATAGATTCTATGGTATACGACGGCTTATCAGATCCTTTCACAGGATATCACATGGGCAAGATAGCAGATCTATTTGCCAGAAGAAGAGGCTTCACAAGAGAAGAATTAGATCTCATAGCATTTGAAAGCCATATGAGAGCTGCGAAAGCAAGAGATCATGGATTATTTAAAGATGAGATAATCCCCTTGAAAATATCTATCGAAGGTACTTCTATAGAACTTGCGAGTGATGAAGGTATTAGAGATGATACATCTCTGGAAAAGCTTTCTAAACTAAAACCAGTATTCACACCAGAAGGACCTCATACAGCTGGAAACTCTTCTCAGCTTAGCGACGGAGCTTCAATACTGATCCTAGCAGATGAGAACTATGCTAAGGAGAGAGGTTTCAAGGCTAAGGCCAGGATTCTCGGTTTCTCGGGAGTTGACACAGATCCCATGGATTTTCCAGGAGCTCCGATACCTGCTGTTCTTGAGCTTCTTAAAAGCTTCTCCCTGAGAGTATCAGATATAGATCTTTTTGAGAATAATGAGGCTTTCGCAGTGTCTACAGCTGTATTCACAAAAGATCTCGAGGTGTCCAGAGATAAACTCAATATATTCGGAGGAGCAATAGCTCTAGGTCATCCTATAGGTGCTACAGGAGCTAGGATAACTACCACGCTTATAAATGCTCTTAGGATTAGAAACCTCAGGTATGGAGTTGCATCATTATGTCATGGACTTGGAGGTGCTACAGCTCTTCTAATAGAGAGGTTGTAGGTATATGATGTCATTCGAATCATTATTTGGACTTGCCAGTCTAGATAGTTGTATTAAAACCTCTTCTAGAAATCACTTGGTTTTCATAGTAGGATCCTCTGGATCTGGTAAATCTCTTCTAATTAAGAACTCCGTGGCAGTTCATCTGAGAAGCGGTAGAGGTGCTATAGCTGTTTTACTAGATGAAGACATGGAATCTTTTCTAGACGGGCTTACTCAGATCATTCCTTCTAAAATAGTTCTAGAAGCTCTTAGCAGTAGAAAACTGAGAATAGTAGATACATTATCATCTAGAGGAGGATATACTACGATGAAGAAAGAAGAGTGGGATCTAAGAACCGCTAATCCTTCTAATCCTACGAGCATAGTAGATGTTGTGAGAATAATGCTTGAAGAAATGAGATCCTCTAATATTGAAACAGTTGTCATCATAGATTCTCTAAATGAAATATTTACATCAAGCGATCCTGTTAGAACGGCTGAGTTCGTTAAAACAGTTAAATCTCTCTTCACAAGATTCTTCAAAGTACTAACACTCATAACACTACACACAGATTCGGAAGCTATAGCAAACTGGTTCAGCGACTACACCTATCTCGCAGATGGATTAATAATTATGGGAGTAGCAGAGGATCCCAGAGGTGGCTCATATAGATTCTTCCAAGTGAGAAAATTCAGAGGCACAGAACATTGTACTGAAAGAATTGTATATAGAGTTGAATCAGGAAGAATCATGTGAAGACTCTAGATAACGCATTCTTGAGCTTGGTATATGAATTTTTCATCACTTGTTCCATAGATCTCAGGCTCTATATTGGGATCTCCTTCAGAATTCTTCTCTAAGATATTCTTTATAAACCATTCTACTGGTGGAGGGTTGTATTTTTTATAAATTCTCTTATCTATCTTGATATAAACACTTCTACTACTAAAATCATAGAGATCTTCTAGAAGACTGAATACAGGTACCGCAACCACTTTCTTCTCATATTCAAGTCTTAGAATTCTACTAGCCTCAATAGCATTTCTAAGAGTTTGATAGAAGATCTCATTCGTAGATCCCATGATCTCTATCATGACCTCGTGAGAACCTATATCATTCAAAATACTACAACCTCTAACTCTGGGGCTGGTCTAAAGAGCTTAAAAAACTATCCTATCAAGATCATAAATCTCTGATAGCTATATTAAGACTAGAAAGATGAAGAGAACAAGTATAGCGAGAATAACCATAGACAACACAATAAAAATCCTACCAGATCCCTTAATTATGATGGGTATAGGACCTATCAGGATAACTCCAAAAGCCTTACTCCTACTTTTATCAGGCTTGTACGAGAGTAGAAATAGGGCTACTCCTAGAGCTACTAGTAGTAATCCTGCTATAATGATTGTTAAAGCTAGTATCTCTATCTAAGACCACCTAGTAGAGCTTCTCATAATTATACATTGATAGCGCCACATTTATCCATATATTCTTTCACAAGATCTCTCATTATAACTCTTCCTCTAGGAGTTTCTTCTATATAGATCCTTCCTGGAATCCTATAGATCTCTGTATCCTCATCAAGCCAGCAAGAAGGCTCAAGCCCAGCTTTTATACATGTCTCCGCGAGAAAAGTCTCCACATCCCAACAATAATCAACTGGAACCTGAGGAAGCAGTATTCCACTGAATAGCTTCTTAACCATATAAAGACCGTCTCTGCCTATAGTTACTTCTTCAAGTGGTTTTCTCACTCTCTCAGGCATGCCCAGTATGGATATTTCTACAACTATTTCTTCTAACTCGGATTTCTCAACAGGATCAAATCTAGGGTCTTTGAATGCGGATGATATCGCAGATTCTATCACAGCTCTCCATAAAGGCATGTGGGGAAGCACAAATCCTATACATCCTCTCAGCTCTCTTACTCCTCCTGAGATCTTCTCTAGAGTTATGAATACAGCGCTATTCTTCTTCAGAACAGGATATTTCTCTATAGTATCAGGAGGTTCTGAAGGAGTCTCCTCATGATCTAGATAGTACTCTATAGCATTTCTAGCCATAATAATTAAAATTTTCGCAATTTCTTCATCTATATCCTCCGGCTTGACCATATTCTCGGCATTATATCTTCCTATAAAAATACTCATATATCATCCATATAGAAAGAATTACAGTGGTAGCTAAAAACCATTCATACGATTCTCACAAGCTCTAGCTTATAAGCTGTTCTGATAATATTAATAGATGGCATTAGAAAGAACTCTTAGAAATAGATCTTCAGACGTGATATCAGAGATTAGAAAGCTTAGATACTCATTAGAATTCCTAAGAGAACTTATTCTAGCTAGCAGAGGATTTATAAAGTCTGATATTATAATAGAAGGAACCAGAATCGTTAACACAGCCTCTGGGGAGATCTTAGAAAACGTCTCTATAGCACTGTACAGAGGTTTTATAATAAGAATCATAAGTAAGAAGGATTATAGCATGTATAAAGGAGATAATACTATAATTCTCGATGGTAGAGATCTATATGCGATCCCAGGATTTATAGATGCTCATGTTCACATAGAATCAAGCCTTCTATCTCCTGAGGAATTTTCCAAACTAGCTATAGCACACGGTACAACTTTAGTTGTTGCAGATCCTCATGAAATAGTCAATGTAGGAGGTGTAGAGGCTTTGAAACACTATTTCAGACTTTCAACAAGCACTCCTCTAAAGATCTTGCTTCAAGTACCCAGCTGTGTTCCTCCTGTAGATCCCTCTCTTGAGATAGATTCTCCAGGTGCTGTTCTGAGTGAAAAAGATCTAGAAGATCTGATCTCTGATCATATGTTCCACAGTCTTGGAGAATACATGGACTATTACTCTGTTATAAATGCATCAGATAGATCCATTAGATCTATAGCGAGCACCCATAGAGCAGGAAAAATTATCTATGGACACATACCTTCATCTGATGAAGAAATTTTAGACCCTTACATAGTTACTGGAATATCCTCATGCCATGAATCAACATACTATGAAGAAGCTTTAGAGAAACTTAGAAGAGGAATGTATGTTATGATTAGAGAAGGTTCTTCATGGAGAGATCTAGATTTAGCAGTAGATCTCTATAGAAAAGGTATAAGTCTTAATAGAGTTATCCTCGTCTCAGACGATATAAGTATAGTAGATCTCTATGAGAAAGGTTATATGGATTACATCGCAAGAGAATCTATAGAGAGAGGGATAGATCCTATTAATGTTTTCAAGATGATCACATTAAATCCCGCAACATATCTTAGAATAGATGATCTCTTCGGATTAATAGCTCCAGGAAGAGTTGCAGATATAGTGCTTCTTAGAAACCTAGAGAAGGTATATATAGATACTGTCATAGTAGATGGTAAGATACTATTCAGAAGAGGTATTTTAAACCTTCAAGAAGATTCAGAAGATCGTATCAGCACATCATGTAATACCATGTGCAGAAAGATAGGAGAAGGAGTTTCAAAAATCACATCAAGCGATCTCATTATAAGAACCAATGCGAGAAGAGGACATGCCAGAGTAAATGTGATCAAGGTCATAACCGGGAAAACTGTGACTCTAAAAGAGGAAGAGATACTACCTATAGAAGAGAACTTCATAAGAGCAGATCCTAGCAGAGACATACTACATGTAGCAGTCATAGATAGATATAGAGATGAAAAAATCGTGGGAAGAGGATTTGTAAAAGGTCTGGGAATAAAGAGAGGAGCTCTAGCTCAGACCATAGCACATGATACTCATAACATAATAGTAGTAGGATCAGATCCCGGCGATATGTTCGCAGCAGTGAGAGAGATAGTAAAATCTGGTGGTGGTATGATTCTCGTTGTAGATGGAGAAGTAGTAGCAAGGGTAGATCTCGAAGGATATGGACTCTTCTCTACATCAAACTATGAGAATGTATACAGGAAGATGAAGAATCTAGAGAAAAAACTTATATCATTAGGAGCTGCTGAGGAGAGGATCTACATGACACTATCTCTAATCCCGCTACCTGTAATCCCTGAGATAAGACTCACTCCAAGAGGTTTAGTTGATGTTAGAAGTCTCAGATTAATAGATGTGGTTGCAGAGATCCTTCCTAAAACAGGTGATATTAGCTAGATATCTAACCTTAATAGTATGAGTAGGTTCTCTTTATTTACTCTAGAGATTCGTAGAGAAATCAAGTTTTATAGCACTATAAAACCCGGGTTCAAGAAAGTAAGGAGAAATTAATCTTACTACGAGAGCACTGCTAAACCATATATTATATCTCTCTCAGTTATAATCCCTTTAATCTCCCCCTCTGAGAGCACAAGAAAGTAGTCTATATCTTCGCTGAGCATTCTCTCTGAAGCTTCTCCTATATCTCTATCATCTGATATAATGCTAGCCTCTTTCATCACAAGATCTACTGGAAGCTGGCAGAACTCATCATATGAGCCTTTTGTTAGATATCTGAAAACATCGTGAGATCCTATGAAATAAACTATATCGATAGCTCTCACAATACCTGCGATGCTTCCATCACTCCTTACAACAGGAAATCTTCTGACATTTAATATATTCATCTCTCTAATAACATCACAGAGCTTATCACCGTACCTCACAAAAGCTATGTTCTCGGTCATCACATCTCTAACTTTAATACCTGTTATCTTTTCTCTAAGATATCTTATCAAGTCTCTCTCTGTTATTAATCCAATAAGGTTTTGATCCTTGTCTAGGACAACTACATAACCACCCTCGCTTAAGACTATTGTCTCCAGAACTTCTCTAAGATCAGAGTCTTCTCCCACGGATGGAAAATCTCTTCTTGAGATAGACCTCGCAGTTTCTCTATTGAGTGTCTCTATGAAAAATCCTCTGTGTTTGATCTCTATGAGAGTGCTGAAAGATCCTCCTAGAAGAGATATGAATTCTCTTAATGACACTACAGAATCAACTTTTCTACCTATTTTTATCAGAGGGATCACTGTAGATCTATCCTGATAAGCTATTTCAAAAGCTTTTAGAATACTTATGTTAGGTGAGTAAATATTTTTAACAGGCTTTGATATAAGCCTCGCATAACCAGGTTTCCTAGAAAGTCTCTGACTAAAGTTAGGAGTTCCATCACTTCTGAGCCATCTAAATCTATCATAAATCCTCTGAACTCTGTGCAACATATATCACCTGAGAATCCTTATGATCTCTCTCACTATATCAGATCTATCTATAATACCTTTTAAAATACCTTTCTCATCAACAACAGGAACTCTACCTATGTTTCTTTTGATGAGAATCTCAGCTACATCTAGAACCCTATCATTCTCTCTAACAGTTATAGGAGGTCTGCTCATTAGAGTAGAAACCTTAGGACCTTTTCTAGGTCCTCTCTCACTTTGAAATGCTATGGATGTTCTAAGCAGATCATGCTGTGTTACCATGCCTACTACAACACCTTTTTCATCCACAACTGGAAAACCTGAGAACCTGAATTTGATCATATTCTTCCAAACTGTTGAAACATAGGTATTAGGAGTCAGGTAGATAGGTTTTTTACTCATGATATCAATAGCCTTAACCTCTTTAAGTATGCTGATAATCTCTGAATCTCTTATCATCTTTTCTATAAAGAATTCAAATCCGAACACTCCTTTATAGATCATCTCACTCCTAGAATCAGCTACAGGTATATACCATATATCATTATCAAGCATTCTAATAACAAGATCCAGCGTGTTATCACCGTGAAAACCTACTAGCTGAGGCTCTACCATGAGATCTCTTACGAGAAGATTAGATCTAGATGATGCAATAGCAAGAATATTCTCACGCCATAAAACTCCTGAGATCCTGCCATTACTCTCGACTACAACCAGAATTCTGAGACCTAGCTCTCTCATAAGAGCTCTAGCTTTAGTAGCAATCTCATCTTTAAATATGTAGGGATTTCTTCTCGTGAAATTTTCAATAGAAGAGATTTTGCTTTGCATAAGGAGTTAAGACCATAATAATAATTGCTTATCAAATTATTATTTTTGAGGATTGAAGCATAGAATATATATGGCTGAATTGAATATAGTCTAGAGAGGATTTTCATGGTTTCTAAAGTTGAGAGGTATATGAGCTCACCTGTTATATCTGTTTATGCCTCGGATAATGTTGCTAGAGCTAGAAATCTTATGTTGAGACATAAGATAAGCAGGCTCGTAGTTATAGATAGCTCTGGGAAGCCTGTGGGGATTATCTCTAGATCTGATATAATAAGATTCTTTCTTAACAAGAAGAAAGCGGTTAGACCTCTCGAAGAGGTTCTAGTTGAAGAGATCATGAGCAAACCTCTTATAACTATACCACCATCAGCTTCTCTGAAGAAAGCTTCAGAGATCATGTTGAAGAAAAATATAAGCAGTCTTCCTGTGGTGTCAGTGGAAAAAGGCTTGATAGGAATTCTCACAGCAACAGATCTTGTAAGAGCATTTAGAGATCTGGGTTCCGGCAAAGCTAGAGTTCTAGATTATATGAGAAGAGATCCTCTGAGAGTATCTCGAGGACACTCGATATTCTACGTAATAGAATTAATGAAAGCAGATCCCGATAGAAAGATCATTGTAGTAGAAGATCAGAAACCTATAGGAATTATAACAGAGAGTGATCTAGCATTTATAGAGCCTAGATCTATTTCAGAGTCTCGAGAAAGCTATATAAAGAAAAAAGGATATACAGCTAGAGGCTTCATTGGTGTTGTAAGAGATTATATAATACCAACAGCAGAGGATCTCATGACGCCAAATCCTATCACAATAACCGAGGAAGAAGATCTGAGTAAAGCTTCTGATACTATGGTTAGAAATAAGATAAGCTCTCTACCAGTAGTTGATTCTGGTGGGAATCTAACTGGATTGATCTCGAAGAGAGGAGTTCTGAAAGCAATTATAGATCTTCTTTAGATCTGAATTTTCATAAGATGTTTAAGAAATTGAAGTAGAATTCCAAAATATATTGGTGATATAAGAGGATCTGTTTTTAAAACTACTTCATGAAAACTCTGCTTGTTAAAAAGAATCTTCTTTCTAATCTCCGATATCATCTGCTGTTCGATCTCGCTATAGAATAAGATCATATGAGAATCACCTCTTATAATAACAGGTCTATCATAATCCGCTATGGATATCTCAGAATTTAAGCTATTCTGCACATACATTGTGATAAGCTCTTCACCTACAATCATAGAAGAAGGTGTTAAAATCACATCTACTCTAGAGAAGGGTTTTAGTAAAATCTCTCTTATTCCGATCAGATCTTTCTCATATCTTCTACACAGATCTTTTGCCACATCTCTTAAATTCATGATCTCGTTATAAAGTCTCGAGATCCTTGGAGAGGACCTATCTCTTCTTAAGGCTTCAAGACCTGAGTAGAGTAATAGGATGCTTGCTTCTAGTGAAAAGAATTCTTCATCTACAGATAAGCTATCGAAAGAGTCTCCTGTGTAGCTCCTGATCTCATTTAAATCTCCTGATGATATGATCACACCTCTGTGACCTGTTAGCTTAAGTGGTGGCAGACTTCTCATGAGTCTATTAAACCCCTCCCTAGAAGATATGATGATCAGATCAGGTTCTCTACCTTCATTGTAGGGTGCTATATATAGCGAGTAGCTCTCCAACCTGTTCAAGCACACGCTTCTACCTATGGACAGGCTTCTTAGTAGAAGATATAAAGATAGTGCCGGGCTACTTCTATAATCAGCATATAATATGTAAAGCTCTTTCGATGAATCTCTGATTCTCTCGGAGATTATCCTACTATCTAATTTAATTCTCCCAGCGATTCTCTCAATAAACTCATTCACATGCTCAACAGTATCGCAAACACTATTCTTACTCATTATAGTACTCTAACCTCGCTCTTGTAGTAATCTATATTAGAGCTACCTCGTGAGCTCTACAGCATGAGCACTTATCGTGAGGAGGTTCCTTGGCTAGTCTAGGTATTACTCTCTCTAGAATCTTTCTAGCCTTAGAAACGTTCTCGGACATAACTCTCGAAACCTCTTCAGCTGTCACAGGCTTTTCAGCCCACACATCGTAATCTGTGACAAGAGCTAGTGTTGCATAGCATAGCTCAGCCTCGCATGCCAAGCTTACCTCAGGTACTAGAGTCATTCCAATTATATCAGCTTTGAAGACATCCCTCCAAACTCTCGACTCAGCTTTAGTGCTGAATCTAGGACCTTCAATACATATGTAGGTACCTCTCTCATGTATTCTGAAACCTAGCTCTACACCAGCTTTATAAAGATTCTCTCTAAGATACTCACAGAAAGGTGTAGCCATAGAAACATGAGCTACCACAGGTCCTTCAAAGAATGTATTCTTTCTATAACCCTTAGTCATATCAATAAATTGATCTGGAACCACCAGATCTCCAGGCATGTAATCCTCCCTAAGACTTCCAACAGCACTCACCGCTATAACGAATCTCGCACCTAGATACTTTAGAGCCCATATGTTGGCTCTGTAGTTAACCATGTGAGGAGGTATTCTATGTCCTCTGCCATGTCTAGGTATGAAGCCTACCTTCCTACCTTCAAGCTCTCCTACTATGACATGATCACTAGGCTCTCCGTAGGGTGTGTACACCTTGTATTCTCTAATATTTCTAAGAATTCCCGGATCGTAGAGTCCTGAGCCTCCGATTATTCCAATCTCTATTTCCGTAGGAGGTTTCACAAGAATCTTACCCACCCAAGAATATTCTTAGAGATATTATTTTTAAAGTGATTGAAGATTCTTGTGAGAATGTGATCTTTTTTTAACATTCTTTAATTAAAGCTTTAATTAGAGAATTAAAGAGATCTTATTGAGAATAGATTTTTCAAGGCATTCAATCCTGGAATCCACTTTATCTATGTTATCACATATCACGGTATTAATCTCAAATTCTTTAGAGAGATTAGTAAGCCATCTAATCCTAGTCTCTTGATCTGGATTCAATTTTCTGAAAGAAATCTCAGGCTCATAATTCTCTTTACAAGAGATCACCGATATGACAGCTTTCTCTCCATCTTCAACACCTAGAAGTTTTAAAGCCTTTCTAATATCTCTAGAACCTCCTAATCTGAGAAGAAGTTCTATACTAGCGTTCTTCGCTATGTTAGTACCAGTCTTAAAAGCTCTGATAACCTTCGCAACTGAGAATAATAGGATCCTCTCAGTAGGAACTTTATCAGGATTAAAAATCTGAAAATAAAATCCTTCTCCCAATCCTTCTAACTCCTTCCAGAACTCTTTAGACCAAGCCTCCACCATATAATAGTATACTCTGCATCTTCTCTCAAGATCTAAAAACATGACCACAAGATCCTCAAGACCACCTGCAGAACCTCCGTGGCTGACAGGCATTATTGTAACGATATCTCCATCTCTAAGCTCTTGATCCAATCCCTGGATCTGATAGTCAACCTCATTTACAAAAACAAGATACCCTGGCCTAGGACTTCCATCATTATTAACAGCTCTCGAAAACTCTCTTCTACTACTCAGGATCTCTAGAAGAAGCTTTCTCAAAGATATTCTCTCATTGAATGTATAACTCTCTTCACGACCTAGAATAAGAGCTAGAGAACCTAGAAACCTGACTTTGATCCTGATCATTCCTAGGCAGCTTCCTTTAGATACTTGGATAAACCACTACTAAGTTGTGCCGAGTATTTCTCTAATTCTTTTCTAACTCCTATGAGCAGATTTTTAATCTCCTGATCCGAGGCTTTAGCCTCGGCATCTTTAAGCCTTATTATCGAGTAAGTGATAACCTCGTTTGCATCTAGTAGAGCTGTTAAATCTCTATTGACATTCTCGAGGTTTCTTGTAAGTTTTTCTACAACACATTCGAAATGTGCGAATCCTATATCTCTTATAAATAGAAATCTCTGACCTTCAATAACTGTTTCACCGCATAATCCACATTTCCAAGTTTTATACTTCAAGTTGTCACATCCCCCTTTGTTTCCTCAGTCATAGTTTCTAAGCTTGTTTCTGCACTTTGTTTCTCTCTCTCTTTAATCTTCAGAAGATGTGTTATATATCCTGCGATCTGATTTCTAACCTTCTTACTTCTGGTAGTTATAAGCTGTGCTACTAACTTTTTATTGTACTCAAAATCAGGCTTAAATAGATCTGGATATGATTCAAGTAGCTTTCTGGCTGTTGATTTAATATACTTTGTTCTTACATTCCCCAATCCGGCTACCTCCCTATATTCTCAGAGAGTATATTGGTTATAAAGCCTATTAAGATATTCATAACTATATGTGTTAGATCCTGTGATCCCTGGCGAGAGCTCTGATGTGAAAAAGCTTATATAGAACCTCAACTAATTGAGTTTGGGGTACACGAATGGCTCAGACAGGTTATATTGAACCTACAGGAATTCCCGTGATAATACTAAAGGAGGGTAGTAGCAGAACAACAGGAAGAGACGCCCTAAGAGTTAATATGATGGCTGCCATAGCGGTAGCTGAAATGCTTAGAACAACCTACGGTCCTAGAGGCATGGATAAAATGCTTGTAGACTCTCTAGGAGATATAACCATAACAAACGATGGAGCAACAATACTCGATAAAATGGATCTACAGCATCCAGCAGCTAAGATGCTGGTTCAGATCGCTAAAGGTCAGGATGAAGAAGTTGGAGACGGTACTAAGACTGCTGTAATATTCGCCGGTGAACTACTTAAACAAAGCGAGGAACTCCTTCTCAAAGAAATCCATCCTACAACAATTATATCAGGCTATAAGAAAGCTCTTGAGATAGCTACGGAATACCTATACAAGATAGCTGAGTCAGTAGATATATCTGATAGAAATACTCTCAGAGATATCGCTAGAACAGCTCTTACAAGCAAAGCAGTTCACGGAGCTAGAGATTATATTGCCGATATATCTGTTGAAGCTGTTCTAACAGTTGCCGAGAATAGAGATGGCAGATGGTATGTGGATCTCGACAATGTTCAGATAGTTAAGAAACACGGAGGATCTATACTAGATACAAAACTCGTGAAAGGAGTTATACTAGACAAAGAAGTTGTACATCCTGCAATGCCTAGAAGAGTGACTAACGCAAGAATAGCTCTTCTAGATGCTCCATTAGAAATCGAGAAACCCGAGATCGATGCAGAGATTAGAATAAACGATCCAACTTACATGAGGAAGTTCTTAGAGGAAGAAGAGAATATATTAGGCAAGTATGTTGATAAGATTGCTTCTGTTGGTGCTAATGTTGTTATATGTCAGAAAGGTATTGACGACGTAGCACAACACTTCCTAGCTAAGAAAGGTATAATGGCTGTTAGAAGAGTGAAGAGAAGCGATATGGAGAAGCTAGAAAGAGCAACAGGCGGAAGAATAGTGAGTAATATTGATGATCTCACAGAAAACGACTTAGGATATGCAGAACTCGTAGAAGAGAGAAAGGTTGGCGAGGATAAGATGGTATTCATAGAAGGCACTAAGAATCCAAAGAGTGTATCAATACTAGTGAGAGGAGGTCTTGAGAGACTTGTCGACGAAACAGAGAGAACCTTAAGAGACTCTATGAGCTCTGTAGCAGATGTTCTCAGAGATAGTAGAGTAGTATATGGAGGAGGAGCTACAGAAATAGAGCTTGCATTGTATCTCAGAGAATACTCTACTAAAGTAGGAGGAAAAGAAGCTCTAGCAATAGAAGCATTTGCAAAAGCTTTAGAAGGTCTTGCAATAACTCTTCTAGAGAATGCTGGAATGGATCCTGTAGAGTATATAATGAAACTCAGAGCAGGTCATAGAGAGGGTCAGAGATGGCTTGGAGTAGATGTTCTCAGAAGTACTCTAAGTGATATGAAGACTTTAAGAGTAATAGAACCTGTAGTAGTAAAAGCTAACGCTCTAAAAGCAGGCACCGAGGCCGCAACACTTATACTGAGAATCGATGACATGATCGCTGCAGCAAGAACTAAGACCACCGAAGAGAAGAAGAAGGAAGAGAAGAAAGAAGAAGAAGAGAAAGAGAAAGACTAAGGGTAGCATAGAGATTTAAATATTTGAACTAAAAACTCTCTTAAGACTTCCTGAATCTTTTTCTTTTAATTTTCCCACATCTAGTCATCTCACATTTTCTTCATCTAACGTAATCGCTTCTGGTTTCATATAGTGTTATAAGGTGTAGAAGCGCGTTAAAAGACTAGTGGTGAGATGCTGAAGTGCATTAGGTGCGGACCCACAGGAGATAGAGGTGTAATTACATGCGTCAACCTATTCCTAAGGATACTCAATAAGAGTTTGAGAGTGCTATTGAAAGCCTTCGAGAAACTAAGAGCTCTGAAAAGAGTTTTTCGCTATCTCTCAAGATTTCTCAGGTAGAAGTATCCTCCTAGTACTAGTGCTATTATAAGCCATACCCCGAGAAGCATTAGTATTTGGTATGTGGAGAATGCTGAGGGTGATATTCCCAGGATCTCTCTATAGAGAGATACTGTTAGAGATATAGGATTTAGTATTGCCACAGTATATAGAGGTTCCGGAAATCTCGTTTTTATCAAAGGATCTGGATAAAATACATTCGATATAAAGAATAGAATGAAATAAGAAAAGCTTCTTAATGTTGCTTGCATATCAAAGTTTTTCGTTGATGTAGAGATAGCTATCGAAAGGCTTGACATCGTAGATGCTAAGAGAGCTGAGGCTAAGATCATCTCAGCAAGGTTGAGAGGTTCTGGTATTTTGATTAGTATTATAGTTAGAATCATAAAAGGAGTCTGATATATCAAACCTCTTACAGTTCCTGATAGAATTCTTCCAATTGCAAGTTCATATCTTGATATGGGTAGTGAGAGGAGATATTGAGTGTATTCTCTCCTCACCTCTACCCCGACCTCTCTACCTATAGAGAATGCTGAGGCGAAAGAAGCTATGGCGGTGATACCTGGAGCCATGAATATGAAGTAGTCAGGTATCAGATCTCTTCTAACCATGTTATTAAATACAAGTGCGAAAATAAATAGATCTGCTAAATTCATTGTCACCAGCCCTGCAAGCCACCATCTGTACTTCCAAAATCTATTCAGATCTCTATCTATCACTATATAAAGAGATCTGGGATTAAGCATGCGAATCACCTCCATCCTCCTCCTTCAACTCTTCTCTCTATATATAAGCTGCTGAGAACACCTACAGAAACAGCGAAACCTAGTAGAAAGAATCCTAATCTAGCGGGATCCTGAAGTATCATCTTTCCAAGCTCTTGAGGATAGAAGATCCATCTCAGAAGATCCGCTAGATAGGATAGAGGATTTGAAGAAGCTATATAGTAGTATGGTAAAATAGACAAAAGTACTATAGCTGGATAGAATATAGTGCTAAGCCTAGCAAGCAGAGAATCCAGAATACCGAAAGTTATATCAGTTCTATCTCCTGACTTTAGTAGGAATACTAGAGAGATAGATAGACCTACTATCCCTACGGAGAATATTAAAGCTGATAGCATTGCCAGAGATATAGAATATAGATCCATAGTACCTAGAAGAATTAATACTATAACTAGCATAGGTATTGTAAGAATAAATGAAGCGAGACTTCCACCAATAATTCTACCAATAGCCAGAACTCTTCTTCTTATTGGTAGGGCTAGCATATACTCTATCATACCCTCCTCAAATTCCTGTGCAATCTCATACCCTCTAAACATAGAAATGGAAAAGAGTATAGAGGTATAAGCACCCAGAAGATAAAAATGATAATATGTGATCTGGGAACCAAATCTATAGCTTACCACAGCAGCTATAAGATATGCAAAGAATCCTACCTGAACGGTGAACCATGCAACCCTCATTAATATGAAGATCTTGTATCTTAGAATCTTTCTAAGATCATATATTATAAGAAGATAGAGCATCCTAAGATCTTCTTTCCAACTCATATACCTTCAACTCTCTAGCTTGGCACCCGTGAAGAATAGAAATACATCATCTAGACTAGGTTCTTTCATCGTGATCATTCTAACCTTAACACCTAAAGATGTTAATATATCAAGTGCTCTAGCTATCTTCTCCTCGCCCTGGTTAACATAGATCCTGATTATCTTATCTACCACGTCTACCTTATATGCATCTAATCTCTCTGCAAGCATGCTTTCTAAAGTACTTCTCGGAGGAGTTTCCAGCTGTATCTCTATGATATCTCCTCCAGGTATTTTGTCCTTTAGCTCTTTTGGCGTTCCCAGCCCCTTCAGCTCTCCCTTATATATTATCCCTATTCTTTCTGAAAGTATTTCAGCTTCATACATCTCATTAGTAGCAACTATCACTGTAGATCCTTCTCTGGCAAGATCTCTTATAGCATTCCAGACATAGTGCTTAGCTATAACATCTAACTGTGCCGTAGGCTCATCGAATATCGCTACTCTGGGTTTTTGAATCAGAACTTTAGCAACCTCAACCTTCTTCCTATTACCACCACTGAGCTCTGATATCATCTTATTCCTATGCTCCCAGAGATCTAGTCTTTCCATTACATCTCTAACAATAGCTTTAGCATCTGAACTGCTATACCCTATAACTCTTGCATGCCACATAAGTATCTCTATAGGTTTATCGATCCAGAGAGCTTTAGGTTCTTGAAAGGCTATTCCAACGAATCTTCTAACCTCATCACTTTCTCTAGAAACACTTTTGCCGTAAACAATTACATCTCCCTCAGAAGGTTTATAAACTGTTGCAATGGTGAGAAGCGTCGTAGATTTTCCAGAACCGTTCGGACCTAGAAGTCCGAATATCTCTCTATCATATATATCTAGATTAAGCCTGTTAACAGCTACAACCTTTCCAAATCTCTTAGTAAGATTGACAATCCTAACAGCTATATCTCTCTTCAATTCCACGATACCAAAGATAAAAATTTTCACGTCGTTAATAAGTTCAAACACCTATTAACGGAATATCGTGTCAGACCTCGCACCCTTTCTTCACTGATCTGATCATAACCCACTCATCATCCTCTACATATTATCTGCAACCCAGCATATAATCATTGATAAGGCTTCTGACGCATAATATATTTTGAAGATATAATGAGATACAATGATATAAGAGAAAGGCTCTTTATAGAGGTCTCTGTTTTACTAGCATCAGGACTATCTATAGAAGCATCGGTCCACAAACCTGGAACAACCAGTCCTCTTAAACCGGGTAAAGACATGTATCATCATGGATTCATAATAGCATCATCCATGATCTCTCACGCTATACAAATTCTTATGGAGAGAGCTTACCAGAGTAGCAGATGTACTGACATAGGGGAGGGTGTGAAACTTCTCTACGAATATGGTGAGAGAATACATGGTATGGGTAATCTACATCTGGGTTTCAGCATTCTTATAACACCCATAGCACTAGGTTTTGTTAATATGTATAGAAGATATGAGAATGAAGATCTAGAATCTTTGAAAGAAGCCTTGAAAAATATAGATCCTCTGATCAATGAATCATATGATTATCTAAGAGTTTGCGGAAAGATCTCTAGAGCTAAACCTGTTCTAGAGATCATCAAAAGAATCTCTAGAGATAAGATT
This sequence comes from Sulfolobales archaeon, assembly GCA_038881635.1. Classification (NCBI taxonomy): domain Archaea; kingdom Thermoproteati; phylum Thermoproteota; class Thermoprotei; order Sulfolobales; species Sulfolobales archaeon. The sequence goes on from JAVZPJ010000001.1 coordinate 27,950, forward strand.
GCAATTCACTCAGGACCTACTCCAGATGTATTTAATGAGGATGGCGAGGAAAGCATATGGAATCTTATAGTACATGGTAGGAAGGTAGATCTAATTCTTCTAGAACTATACGAGAAATATAGAAGAACAAGTATGATCTCGAAAGAACTTAAAGAAACTCTAGATAAGGATCTTTATAAAAAGATCTTCAATTTATTTATCGATCTCTCAAGCTCCTACATAGATACGCATATAGCTCGAAGGAAAAGTTTTCTGAGAGCATTCATCTACAGAGATTCAATAACCTATTGTATCTCTCTAGAGAATGAGGAGAAAAAAGATACATGCATCAAAGCTTTAGATCAGATCCTTAGAGAAAGAAATATAAACCCTGGCTCCATAGCTGATATTATTGCAACGGCTATCTCACTAAGTAATCTAGCTAAACATATCACACATGACCCTGCTAATAGCTGAAAGCTCATACTCTAAAACTAGATAGAGCATCAGATAACAATCGATCTCAGCAAATAGTTTAGAAAGATTTGAAGGCAATAGCTCTGAGAAGAGATCAAGATATACACCACCTATCAAATGCTCCTAATGCAAGACCTTAGATTAAAGTTTTTATTAGAATCTTTTAAATCATGGTTATGTTGTTGCAGAAGATCATAATTAGAGATGTAAACTATTCTATACTCCTCATAAAGATCTTATGCGTAGTCTCGTAGAGAGAAGTAGAGGAAGATCACTCAGGCAGGTGAACCATTACGTGAACCTTATCGATAGAGAATCTTCTGACAATCTCCATCCAATCGCTTCCCACTGCTACTATTGAAAACACACCTCTTGGAACAGCTCTTGCTTCTTTAATTATGTTGATGAGCGACGCCAGAGTTCTTCCACTTCTCAAAAGATCATCTACTATGAGTATTTTCGAATTTTTAGGAATGAGATCTTTCGGAACATATATCGAGGTTAGAACAGGTGGATCTCTTAAAAGATATGTTTCCTCATAGAACTCTTCATGACCTAATTCTTTCCTTCTCTTAGCAACTATCATATTTATGTCAAATAGCGCCGATAGAACAGTTGCAAGAGGTATTCCATCGATCTCTACCGTTGCCACAGCATCAATATCTGAGTTTCTAAAGTAGTAGTACGCCTCGTAAGCGGCTAGTCTAACAAGATCCTTGTTATATACCAGATCGAATATGTTCACAATATTTCTACCAATCAGCCTTATATGTCTAGATATGATACTTCTTAAAACTCCATTCTCTACCAATGATGATAAGATCTTCTCAGCTCTTTCATGACTTGGTCTCATATTGTTAGAGATATATCTCCACAGAACTGGAGGGGGTAAACCCGTGTACTTGTAGAGATCCTTATACTTCATATATCTCTTAACTATAATTAGAATCTCTCTTGCCACATCTCTTAAATCTCTCATCATGTTCTCCGAACTCTCCTGCCTAATCTAATCTTCTTCTGTTCTCTCATAGATGCTGTATATATTTCAAGGATCTCAAAGATCTCCGGACCTAATGCTATTATATCATACTCAGCAATGATTCCAACAAGTTTCTTCTCTTTATTAACCACAGGTATATGCCTCTTACCATGTCTTATCATTAACTCTACGATCTCCGATATAGGTGTGCTCTCCTCAACATATATAACGGGTTTACTCATAATATCGCTAGCAGTAACAAGATTCGGATCCTTACCTAACGCAACAACTTTCGAGATTATATCATGACTTGTTATTATACCTATAATATCTCCTCTGCTATTCACCACTACTACGGAACCTATTTTAAGGTCTGACATGATCTTTGCTATATCAACTACTGTGGTATCTGGATCTACGGTAATAGGGTTTGGAGTCATCACATCACTTGCCACGATCATCTCTATTCCTTACCCAATATATTTAGGTAGAACTCTTTAAAATAAAAAATGAAAATCTGCTTAACCCTTCTAATGATCTCCTCATAAATGGTTGAACTCTGGCATGGTATGATAGGTAGAGATCGACCATAGATTTTCTACATAATCTGCAGATGAGAATAGAACTGAGAAGATCTGTTTGTGCTTGAACAAGATAGAGGTATGGAACAACAATGTTCTATCCATATGTGAAAAGACGAGAAAATATAAACATCTCATATATTCATCGGATGCTATGTGAAGACTCCGGGATCTCTATAATTTATTTATATAAACTGTTTTCAGGCATTTATTAGTGGTGTTAGTATTGAGTTCTATAGAATCTATTATCAGGGATACTGCTATTAAGCTTCTAGAGAAGGCAGCAACAGATCTTCCTGAAGATGTTGAGAAAGCCATTAGAAATGCCTATGAGAGAGAGGTTAATCCTATGGCTAAATCTATGTTGAAATCTATTATAGATAATATCCATGTAGCTCGCAAATGGAAATATGCTGTATGTCAGGATACTGGGATAGTTATATTCTATGTGAAAGCAGACCCAACCTATCCTCTCTTAGGGAGGATCCCAAGCCTTCTCAGAGAAGCAACCATAAAAGCTACTGACATGATACCTCTAAGACCTAATGCTGTAGATCCTTTTACAGGCAGGAATAGTGGAGACAACACGGGAAGATACATACCATGGATTGAATGGGATCTTGTTGAAGGACTTGGATATCTAGAGATAACAGCAGTACTTAAAGGAGGAGGATCTGAGGCTCCTTCTATAGCCAGAACCTTGACACCAGCCGAAGGTGTTAAAGGCTTGGTTAAGACTGTTCTCGAAACTATCTATGAGAATGGTGCCAAACCATGTCCGCCGGTAGTTGTAGGTGTAGGGATCGGTCCTACAGCAGATATAGCAATGAACCTAGCTAAGAAAGCTATTTTCTTAAGACCTCTAGGAGTTAGAAGTGATGATCCTAATGCTGCAAAACTCGAAGAACTACTCCTAGAAGCCATAAATAAGATGGGTCTGGGAACACATGGGGTGGGCGGTGTTGTCACAGCTTTAGATGTTCACGTTGAATACGCTTATAGACATGTTGCTACATATAGTGTAGGAGTTATGGTAAGCTGCTGGGCTCTTAGAAGAGCTTCAGCAAGAATCTATCCTAATGGAAAGGTTGAATACCTGACACATAGGGAGGTGTCATGAATAATGGCAGAGTATAGACTTAGAACACCTCTTGAGGAAGAGATTATAAGAGCTCTAGATATAGGAGATATCATATGGCTCTCTGGAGTTATAGTTACTGCAAGAGATGCAGCTCATAAGAGAGCTTTAGAATTCTTCTCTAGAGGTGAAAAACTTCCAGTAGATCTGAAAGGTCTTGCAGTATACCATATGGGGCCTGTTGCTAGGAGAACCGAGAGAGGATGGGAGATCATATCTGCTGGGCCTACCACAAGCACTAGAATGGAAGCATATGAAGCAGAGTTTATAGAGAGAACAGGAATCAGAATGATCATTGGTAAGGGAGGTATGGGTGCTAAGACTGCTGAAGCTTGTAAAAAGTATGGAGCTGTATACGTCATATATCCTGGAGGAGTTGCCGCTCTAGCTGCAAAGGCTATAAAGAGAGTTATTGATGTACACTGGCTAGACCTAGGAATTCCAGATGCTATGTGGGTTCTCGAAGTAGAAGACTTCGGCCCCCTCACTGTGATAATAGATTCTAAAGGAAATAACTTCTACGATAGAATCTATGCAAGTGTAAGAGAGAGACTTGATAGGGAGATATATCCAGAGATCTTCTCTAAACTAAAATGATACCCAACACCTCATCTCTAAAAACCCTCAAATGATATAGAATTTTTTTCTACGTCATAGCTTCAAGCTTCTCTAAGCATATGTGATCTTTTGAAATTCTCTGCGCAATCAAGATAGAAAGGAAACAACATATTTTGATTAAGCTTGATTGAAAACCGGTATCCGCTGAAGCCGGAGAAATTAAATTATCATGTGAGTATCAAATTATCTAGGTGGAATTTTGGGAGGAGCAGATCTTGTGAGGCATGCTCTTTCGCTGAAGAGATTAAATGAAGAGATAAACGCTATAGTCACATGGAATGAAAGAGTGTTAGAGGAAGTAGAGCTTCTGGAGTCTAGAGAGATTCCTTCATATCCTATAGCAGTCAAAGATATCATAGATGTAAGAGGTCTAAGAGTGACTATGGGATCAAAGGTTTTTATAGATAGGATATCTAGTAGAGATGCAGAGGTTGTAAGAAGAATAAGAGAGTCTGGAGGAGTAGTAATAGGCATGGCAAACACCCATGAATTCGCATCCGGAGTCACAACGACCTCATCTGTTTTCGGACCCACTAGAAATCCTCGAGATAAGATGAGGATAGCAGGTGGGAGCTCTGGAGGATCTGCAGCAGCCGTTGCTGCAGGCATAGTTCCCGTCGCTCTGGGAACTGATACAGCAGGATCTGTGAGAATACCAGCATCATTAACAGGTGTTTACGGAATTAAACCAACTTATGGAGCTATAAGTCTTGATGGGGTGTTTCCATTAGCACCTTCTCTTGATACTGTAGGCATACTAGCTAAGGATCTATTCTGGCTGGAGAGAGTTTTTAGAGTAGTAGTAGAATATGAAAGCCTTACCAAGATGAGAAGATACCAGAGAGAAGTTCATGAAGCTAAAAGAATCAAATTCGGAGTTCCTAAGTGGTTTAGAGCTAGTGATGAGGTCTATGATAAATTCATGAGTCGAATTTCGTCTCTTAATTACGTGGAGATCGAAATGCCCGATACAGAGAAGAGAATCCTTAGATACTTTCCAGCAGTGAGACTTTCAGAGGGTTCATATATTCATTTAAAATATAGAGATAAATGGGATCTATATTTTCCAGATGTTAGAAGACTTGTTATGAAAGGGCTTAGTATATCGGCTCATGAATATATTGAGGCTGTGAACGCGAGGAGTGAGATGTACAGAGAATTTAGAAGCGTAATGAAGAAACATGGTATAGATGCACTCATACTACCTACAACGCCTGTGCCAGCTCCTCTTATAGAAGATGTGATAGGAGTAGAGGATAGTAGTATAAGAGATATCCTAGCATCGATAAATGTCACGTATCCTTCATTCCTAGGTCTTCCAGCTATTTCAATACCATCTATAGAGATCTCTCATCTTCCTGTGGGGATAGAGATTTTCAGCGATCGATTTAGAGATCTGTTTCTCATAAGCTTGGCCAGAGCTCTGAAGGAAGAGAAGATCCTATAATTTTTCTCTCTTCTTTCTAAAGTAAAGCCTGTTTATCATCTGAAGAATTGATGATGCTATAACAAGAACTACTAATGCTATCAATGCTTCTCCTAGAAAACCGCTTTCGATAATTCTTCTAACAAGTATATCGGTCGGTTCTGTAGGAGGTGTTCCTGATAGGATGATTCCGAGATCTCTTAAGAGCAATGATATGTATGCTACTGCAGTTAACGCCATGAAATACTTCCATGCGCTGAAAGATCTCTTAAACACTCTATTTAATCCCTCGCCTATCAGAGGTAAGGATATGCCGAGAGCGTAGATCCATACCAAAGTATTTAGGATGACACCGATTAAAGAATAAATACTTGCACCCTCATAGATCTTTGATGATGCTATGATATATGTAAGTCCTACAGCTATGAGAATCACTACAGCACTGCTTATCGAAGATATAACCCTCGCAGGATTTTTCTTCCAAGAACTCAGTACAAGCTCTTCAATATTAAAACCTCTATAGATCATCATAAGCGCTAGTATTAGTAGTGACACAAGAACCCCTTGAATGAGTAGGTTGTATAAAGCGAGTATTGAGAAAGCTAGAAGTATGACTCCTGGATATCCGATCAGAATTTTAGCTAGTCTAGGCTCTTCTAAAACCTTTCTAAAATATCTCCATAGCAGAATGTATGTAGCTTCAACACTTCTAACCTGTTCTACAACAACTCTCTCTATGTACTCCACAGGTATCATAGACTGAATAAGTGGATACACCTTCTCATCCTCGCCCCCATCAGATACTATTATAGCTGAATCATACACACCCTCTTCTAAAACCTTTCTCATCTGAAGTTTCACGTTCTGAAAAGCTTCTAATCCTCCTTTCTCACTTCCTGACACAACAACTATCTCGGGTTCATAACCTTTATCGATTAAATCTCTATAGATCTTCAATCCAGCAAATAAAGCATTAAGATCAGAATCTTGAGGCTTTCTAAGTCCAAACTCTTCAGCTATCCTTATAACTCTTTCGAATCCCACAACCGGGGTTTTTACTCCTACCTTGCCTATATCATTGTCATAGTCTATGATTACTATCAGAATCCTGTTTCCCACCACTTTCTTCATATGCTTCGTCAACCCCGTAGAGTGCTTGTAGCTCTTCAAATGTCAGCCTACCACCACTCATTAATTTCTCCTCAGCCTGCTTCTTTATTCTGTCAAGAATCTCTTTCTCCCTAGATCTGTTTCTACTCTCTCTAAGCTCTCTCAATCTCTTGTTGATCTCAGAGATCTTGTTTCTAAGATCTCTTCTCTTATTATTAAGATCATCTAACTTACTTCTTTTCTCACTACTTAGAGTACTGATTTCATTTATTCTTCTACTAAGCTCAGAGATTCTATTTCTAATCTCACTCTCTCTAGCCTTGACACTGTTTAAAGATCCTATGACCTCTGAGAAAGCTTTTTGAATATCTGCTAACTCCATTCTCTTGCTGATAATCTCTGCTCTCATCTCTCTGATCTCATTCTGAGTCTTCCTAGCCTTAGAAATTCTTTCTAGCAGATCCTCTAATCTAGCTATTTCTTTAATAAGTCTTTCTTCCTCCTCAACATCTACCTGTCCTGTCATAATCTTCCACTCGATCTTCTCAATCTTCTCTCTTAAAGCCCTAGGAGATGTTTTAAGAAGCTCATTAAGTTCGGGTATCACTCCTCTCATCTTATCAAGTCTGCTTAAAATCTCTTTAAGAGCTTCTCTCGATTTCTCTCTCTTACTTCTAAGTTCTCTAATCCTCTCTATAAACTGGTTCTTCACTTCTTTCAAGGATTTAAGTTCTTCTCTCAGAGATCTCAGCTCTTCCACGAGCTTTACCTTTTCTTCTCTAAGTTTTCTAAGTTCTTCTATGACGACACCTACTTCCTCCTCGATCTTTTTAAGCTCCTCATAGTATTCTGATCTCGTTCTCAGAAGATCACTTTCAGAAAGGTTTTCAACACTCAATATGTAGCACTCATATGAGAAATTTGTTAGAAGCCTAATAATAGGTTAGTAAGGATCCATATAAAGTTTTCCAACAGCTTCATATATTTCAATAAGATCTTCTGGTGAAAGTTCTATGACACGACCCGAATCAACATTTAATACGAAAAGCTTCTGTACCAAGGATCTTTCTATAAGCTCATAATCTATAGGAGGATTTCTATAGTACTTATCTACCAGAGATTTAAGCTCCTTAAGAATTGTGGGGGCTCTCTCCTTAGGCTTTTTAAGTAAGATCTTTGGTATTGGAGGAAGATAGTATGTGGGAAACGCAAGTATAAATACATCAGCTAGAGCACTATAGCGAGCTATCTTACTAGTAAGCCTCGCCTTAAGATATTGAAGTGGTTCATGAGAATACTCAGCAGGAACAAATCCTGTCTCGATCTCTACAACAGTTCTAGCACCTTTATATCCTACCACATCTGCAACAAGATCGGCGTCTAGCTTTATCTCAATATCAACATTCTCAAAACCTGATTCAACGAGGTATCTTGCTACAGCCAACTCCATCATAGAGTGGTTAAGAGATAAAGCTCTGATCTTATTAAGTTCAACAAGCTTATCTATGAATGATATGAGTATTCTATAACTTTTCTCTGATGAAGATGATATCTTATTCACATAACCTACCAATGCGGTGTATATATCATCAGCATCTATTTTTCTCCACACCTTAATATTATAGTATCTTACAGAAAGATATTATACATCGATCAGCTCTTCCCTGTAGCACTAGGATTTATTATAGCAATTTGATCAGTTTCTGAAACATCTAGATCTCCTCCTCGAGCTATGCCTATTATGAGTTCTGCTATAACTCTTCTTATACCATTTGACTTTATTATTATAATGCTACTACCTCTAGATATTATTAGATCTGATGATCCTCCGAATCTTTCAATAAATGATCTAATATCCAAAAACATCTCTTTGAGAACTCTACCAACTCTTTCACCATATTCTCTAGCCCTTTTTAAATCTTCTTCATCAAACTTCTTATCAGATAGGATATCTTGTGGTATATAGATGAATCTGAATGAAGAAAGAATCATGCTATCCCTAGCCTCCTCCAAGATTCTAGGAGCATACAGACCTTGTTTCTCGAGATCAATAGCTGAGCTTAATAGCTTCCTAAGATACTCCGATAAGGTCATACCTCTGCTCTTTGCAATAGCTTTTATATCCTCAGCAAGCTTTCTATCAATAGCAATATTCTTCCTAACCTTATCCAAGTTTGACCACCATTGATAGAACGCCTTTTCTTATATCTCTTGAAATTATGATAGCATCAAGTGATTTCACAACCCCCTCTACAACTGATTCAGCTAGCTCTAGAACCTTCCCTTCGTGAGAAGGTGTTGATACAATGATCTTGTAGGTGTTCTTTTCACTAGAGTTCGGAATCACATCTACTTTAAAATCGGGAAGCCATACTCTAAGGATTCTCGATAGAACCTCCAGAGTTTCTCCTCTCTTCACCTTAGCTAGCAGAGCTAGCCATGAAGCGGTTTTTCTAAGCTCTTCTTTAAGAATCTCTAAATCTTCTTCACTTAGTTTATCTATAAACTTATACACAAAAGATTGGGGGAGTGCAACTCCTCCTACTCTCCTAAGATCTTCTATAAGATCTAGGTCGTATATCACGTTCAGAAGATGAGGATTTGTTCTAGAAACCTCTATAAAAGAGCTTAAGATCTTTTCAATAAGCTCTCTAAAAGGAATTCCAAGTCTGCCTGAGAGTTCTACCACTTCTCTAATTATGTTTTCAGATATGGGAACTAATCTTCTAGTAGGAGAGGACAAGCATATCCCAGACTATTTACCATAAGAATTATATATAAATCAAGAGTTTCCAATCAAGGATCAGCTAATTTAAGTATTGATAAGCTAATAATACCCTGGGGAGTTTCTTGAGCTCTTATAGACCTATTCAAAAACTCATAGAGAAAGGATTCTATGATCCTTCTACTAGGACTGTGAAAGCTATCATTGGAAAAGAGATGTACACAGAATCTCGAGACTGGCAGATTGAAGGAGCTCTAAGAATGCTTTTCCACGTTCTAGATCCCGACGTAGCTAAGGATCCTAAGAATCTTATAGTCTATGGTGGGACTGGTAGAGCTTGTAGAAGTTGGGAAGCTTTCGAAGCAATAGTAGACACCCTACTTACCATGGGTAGTGATGATACACTTGTTATTCAGAGTGGAAAGCCTGTTGCAGTATTTAGAACACATAGAATGGCGCCTAGAATTGTGATGGCTAATGCTCTGATAGTTCCTAAATGGGCTGATTGGGATTACTTCAGAGAACTTGAATCAAGAGGACTCACAATGTTCGCCCAGATGACCGCAGGATGCTGGGCTTACATAGGTACTCAGGGAATTCTTCAGGGTACTTATGAGACTTTTGCATTTGCAGCAGAGAAACATTTTGGCGGAAGTCTCGAGGGGAGGCTGGTTCTAACAGCAGGTCTCGGTGAGATGGGCGGTGCTCAGCCTCTTGCGGTTAAGATGAACGGCGGTGTGGCCATAGTTGTTGAGGTTGATAAGAGAATGATTGAGAGGAGGATTAGATTTGGATATCTAGATACATGGACTGACAGTCTTGATAAAGCCTTAGATCTCGCGAGAAGATACATGGAGAGAGGAGAAGGCTACTCCATAGGACTTCTAGGTAATGCATCTGATATCTACTGGAAACTCTACAAAGAAGGTTTTAAACCTGATGTGGTGACAGATCAGACTCCTGCACATGATCCTTTGAGCTACATACCTTCAGGCTTTGACGTTGAAGAGGCTGCAAGACTGAGAGAAAGAGATCCGGAAAAGTATAAAAGATTAAGTCTTGAAAGCATGAGAAGACAGGTTGAAGCTATGGTAGGCTTCCAGAAGAGAGGTTCTATAGTGTTCGAGTATGGTAATAATATAAGAAAGATGGCTTACGAAGCAGGCTTCAAAGAGGCGTTTTCTTTCCCAGGATTCGTTCAAGCTTATATAAGACCTATGTTTGAGGAGGGTAGAGGTCCGTTTAGATGGGCTTCTCTAACAGGAGATCCCAAGGATATAGAGGTTCTAGATGATGAGGTTTCATCAATGTTCAGAGAAAATAGAAGACTTGTAAGATGGATCGAGAATGCCAGAAGATTTGTAAAATTCCAAGGACTTCCTTCAAGAGTTGTGTGGCTAGGCTACGGTGAGAGATCTAGATTCGGTCTCAGAATCAATGAACTCGTAAGAAGAGGTGTTATAGGACCTATATGGATTGGCAGAGACCATCTTGATGCAGGTTCAGTAGCATCACCATATAGAGAAACCGAAGGTATGAAAGACGGTTCCGATGCAATAGCGGACTGGCCCATCTTAAATGCTCTTCTGAACGCAGCAGCAGGCGCTACATGGGTTTGTGTTCATCATGGCGGTGGTGTTGGTATAGGTTATAGTATTCACGCAGGGTTTGGACTTGTTCTTGACGGAGAGAGAGAAAGTGATCTGAGAGCTGAGAGAATGCTTACAACAGATCCAGGGCTTGGTGTAGTGAGGCATGCTGATGCAGGTTATGAAACTTCTATAAGGATTATTAAGGAGAAAGGAATCAGAGCTCCCATGATCAAATAGAGAAATAATATCAGAGATAGAACCCGAGCTAGGATTCTATGTAGATCGGTGCTTTTATATTGCATGAAAAAGTAGACATAATGATAGTTAACGCTTCAGAAATCCTAACTCTTCCAAACATAGTTAGAGGACGTGCTAGAGAAAAAGATCTAGGATTGATATATGATGGAGTTATTGCCATCAAGAATGGTATGATTGAATTCGTAGGAGAGAGTAAAGATCTTTCGAGGTATACTCCTAAGAGAGTTATAGATGCAGAAGGAGGTATAGTGACTCCTGGACTTATAGATTCTCACACGCATCTCGTGTATTATGGTTCTAGAGAAGATGAATTCGAGGAGATGCTTCTGGGAGGATCTTATGAGGAGATATTGAGTAGAGGTGGTGGGATTGCGAGAACTATGAGAGAAACCTCAAAAGCTTCTATAAGAGATCTTGTTAACCATAGTATTAGAAGAATCAAATCTATTATAAGATCTGGTGTGACAACGATCGAGATAAAAAGTGGATACGGCTTAGATCTCGAGTCAGAGATTAGAATTCTAGACTCTATAGAAATCCTGAGATCTATTGGAATAGTTGATGTGATACCAACACTGCTGGCTCACATACAGCCTCCCGGAATGAGAAGAGAGGAGTTCATAAGGATCTTTGTAGAACATCTTCTTAGAGAAGCTAAAATCAGGAGCTTTCCCTTTGTAGATGTGTTCTGCGATAGAGGAGGTTTTAATCCTGATGAGAGTAGATTCATTCTATCCAGAGCCAGAGATGCAGGATTTGGAATAAGAATTCACGCAGATGAGCTTTCATATATTGGATGTAGCGATCTAGGGGTCGATCTAAATGCTTCCTCTATAGATCATCTTAATCACACTCCACAGATTATTCTGAGAGAAATTGCCAGAAGAGATATTACAGCAACTCTCACACCTACAACAGCCTTGTATATTGCCAGGAAAAAACCTGATGTAGATACTCTGCTCAGAGAGAATGCTATAATCTCTATAGCAACAGATCATTCTCCTGCGCTTATGAACTCAGATATTATCCAAACTCTCAGCTTAGGAGCTTTATACTTGGGGATTCCACCAGCGAATCTCATAGCTAGTGTTACGGTGAATGCAGCATATAGTCTAGGTCTTAGGTTTAAGGGCTCTATAAAACCTGGTTTCATAGCAGACCTAGTCATATGGAGTATTAGAAGCTATAGATATATAGGCTATAGCATGAGCAGAGATAGTGTCAAGACTGTTATTAGAAGAGGAGATATAGTATACTCCTCTGAAGACTAGAAACTAGTAGCTTGTTAAGAATCATAATCAGAAGCTCTATACTAGGAGGTTATGAGAGATGTTAATATTCTATACACTACATAGGCTATGTTTCTAGAACATATCTCATTAACATCTTTATCGGGAACTACTTCTACTACATCAAATCCAAGGATTCTTATATTATATTCAGCAAGCCTCTTTATAATCTTCTCTAGAATTTCTACAAGTTCTCTCAGGTAAAGCCCGTCGGGAGATACAGCGTTAACTCCCGGACATTGGGAGGGGTCTATAGAATCTGCATCTATACTTATATAGATCCCGCTCCCCTTCATTGTTTTCAAGATCTCTTCTATAATCTCGTCAGATCTTCTTTTAACATCCTCGATACCTATTATGGAGACACCCTTCTCTCTAGCGTAGTCAATCATATAATAGGGGTTGGAGTGGTCTTTATATCCTACTACAAATACCTTGAATCTTTCTCCGAATTCTTCTAGTAGATCTCTGAGGTAAGTTCCAGAAGATCTTCCCTCAGAAAGTTTTCTAAGATCCAGGTGTGAGTCGAAAACAATTAAACCTGCTCTCGAATATTTCTCTAGAAGAATCTTCATGCTAACTCTGGTGAGAGAGTGATCTCCTCCCAATATTATGAAGTTCCTACAATTCTCAGAGACTCTCTTTACCACTCTCGCAAGTCTTTCTTCGCTTATCTTCTGATCTCCAGGAGCGATCTTTACATCTCCTAGGTCGCATAAGCAGAGGTTCTTATGAGGATTAAAGTTCAACCCGTATAGATGTCTTCGAATATAGAGCGGAGCATATCTAGCTCCGGGTGTGCCAGCTGTATTCCAATCCCATGGGTATCCTACTATACAGATACACTCACTATTACACCTCCTAGGATCTCTTATTACGAGATCTCTCACTCTATAGTCTTTAGGATCTCTTACTAGAATAGAGCCTGGTTCTACCAGAACCTCTGTTAAATCTTCGATCATATGTCTTATGACACCCAGATCTATAATGCTAACTCCAGGGATATTATGCTAGTATTCAGCGTATTCAAACCTTCTCACACCATAAGAGACAGACCTACAGTTGTAAACCTCTTTTAATTCTTGCTATTCTTTTTAGATATGGAGTGATTTTATTGCGTGAACCGATTCTAATAGATGTAAGTAGAGATCTAACATGTAGAGATATTTATGAGATCTCTACTTCTAGAGATCTTTACAAGATTTTTCTGCCCGAGGAAAAAGAGAGAGAGTTGAAAACTATTAGAGAGAATTTCAATAGATACATAAATTCAGGAGGTTCTTGCTATGGTATTACATCAGGATTAGGTGGGCAAGTGGTTCATAGGATCTCTGATGCTCAGGACCCTATAAAGTTGATCAGGCAGCATGCTGTTGGAGTCGGAGATCTTCTTCCAAGAGAATTCGTTAGAGGAGCTATGATCATATTAGCCAGACAGCTAAGCTTAGGATACTCAGCTGTGAGTCCCGAGGTGATTTCTCTTATAGTAGAAATGCTCAACAAAGGAATAACACCTCTCATTCCCAAATACGGATCTCTAGGTGCTAGTGGTGATCTGGCTCCGATGTCTTATATAGCTCTAGCTATATATGGTGAAGGTTTGGTTGAAGATAGTAGAGGTAGAAAAGGTTTCTCAAGAGATCTCTTCAGAGAGGAAGGATTAGAACCTTTAAAACCTGATACTAGAGATGTTCTGAGTATTATGAATAACACTGCTATGAGCAGCTCTATAGCAGCTCACACCATAGCCACAGCCGAGATTCTCCTCATGTCTCTCATCATAGCTTCGTCTATATCTGTAGAGGCTATGGCAACACCTAAGGAGCATTTTTCTGATAAGCTGGTTAATGCTAAGAAGCATAGAGGTTCTAGTATTATATCTAGGATAATTAGAGAGATCCTTATAGATTCATCTGCTGAATCCTCTGAAGTGCTTCAAGATAGGTATAGCTTTAGAACGATACCGCAAGTTCTTGGAGGATTCTATGATGCTCTAGAATTCTCTAGAACACTCGTTGAGAGAGAGATCAATTCTTCATCTGATAACCCTCTATTTATAGACGGTAGATGTGTAAGTGGAGGCAACTTCTATGGGAGTTATATAACGATATCTATGGAAACGCTTGTGCAATCTGTCATACAGCCTTTAATACAATCTGATAGAAGGATCTTCAGCATTCTAGATCCTTCTCTGAACAGAGGGTTACCACCATTCTTAACGACAAGAAGTGATGTAGGTCTTATGATATCTCAGTACACGACAGCTGCTTTGCTGAACAGAATCTCCACACTAGCATACCCCTCATCAGCATTTAGTGCTCCTACATCAGCATCTCAGGAGGATCATGTTAGCAATTCATATAACTCGGCTCTTAAAGCTTACGAGATAATAGATCTAGGGTTCTACATAGCTTCTATAGAATATCTTGTCTCAAGCTATGCTCTAACATATAGAAAGTGGTATGATAAAACCAGTTCTAAGGTAAGATACTACGTAGAACAGATCAAGGATCTTTTCGATGTATTATATGAAAAACCTCTGGATCAAGCGATAAAAGTAGCAAGAGATAGACTGTTTAAAATAGCCTATAAAGAAGCCAGAGCTAATAATATAATCTAGAAGGCTATGGAAAATTCTTTAAACTCACCTCTATACTCCTCCCACGATACTGATATATCCTCGACAACAGCTTCAGGAGGACCTTCTCTCGCAAGTTCTATAACCTTTTCAAGATCTGTTTTAGGACCTTCGGCAACTATAAGCACAGAGCCTTCGGGCTCGTTCTTCACAAACCCTGTAACTCTTAATCTTCTCACATTCCTATAGATCCAATATCTAAATCCTACTCTCTGAACTATTCCTCTAACTCTAATAATAACTCTCTTCAGATCCTCTTGAGAACTGGAACTCATATATTAAGTTCACCAAAAGTTACATGGTTATCTAAATTAAAAATTTTCCATTCCCTAATAATATATCTTCGGGTGAAAAGATTAAAAACGAAGAGTTTAAACAAGTTATAGTTGTAAGAGTGGATCTCATGATGAGCGTTGGCAAGCTGGCAGCCCAGGTAGCTCATGCTTCAGTAGATGCTGTTTTAAAAAGCTTCGAGAAGAGGAGAGAATGGTTGGATAGGTGGATCGAGAGTGGTATGAAGAAAGTTGTTGTAAAGGTTAGTAGCGAGAGTGAGTTAACTGAGATCTATAGAAAATGCGAAGCTCTAGAGATCCCCTGTTCAATCATAAGAGATGCAGGCAGAACAGAGATAGAGCCGGGAACCCTAACAGCTGTCGGTGTAGGTCCCGCCCCTTCTAGAATTGTTGATAAGGTGACGGGAGGATTACCTCTTCTATAGATCTATAGATCTCTGAATACACCTCTTTGTGAGAGAGATGGTTAACAGATCTGTTAGATGTGTGGAATCTAGTCTGAAAGAAGATCTTTTTCTTAAAATCGAATGCTATGAAACAGGGTTCAGAGGCTTAGAAGCGATAGGTAGACTCAATTCTTCAAATTTCAAAGTCTTTGAAGTATCTAGAATACATGGAACTGCCGGTGAAGTATATCTACCATCAGAAGATTTCTACAGATATCCTATGTATCCTCCATCTTCTTCCTATTCTTCTCTTCATATATATATTTTGAAGAAGAAGGATCTCGATACATTCCAAGCTTTAAGAAGAGTTAAGAGAATCACAAAAGCTGAGAGAGTATTCTATCTAGGTCTTAAGGATAAGTCTGCTGAGACATTTCAATTCATAGCTCTCGACAAAGTAGGAAAATTCATGCCATACTACTATTCAAAAGATCTCGAATTATACTTTATAGGTTTAGATTCGAGAAGAAGATTTAAGAGAGATATCCTCGCTGGAAACTGTTTTCTAGTAGATCTCTCTGAGATCATAGAAGAACCTGGGGGAAGAGCTGGAGAGGTCTTAGAAATTCTGAGCACTATCAAAGATATAGGTTTCATACCAAACTACTACTCCTATCAGAGGTTTGGATTGAGAAGAATGATAACTCACCTAGTAGGAAGATACATTATCAGAGGAGATCTGGAGAGAGCGATGGAGAAAATAATATGCTACCCTCAGGATACCTGTGATACTAGAGAGAAATGTAAAGAGATACTAGAGTCTAGACATAGATGGATGTGGATCGAGAAGATCATTTGCAGAGATCTTGAGAGAGAACCTATAGAGAGGATCTTCTCAAAGATCCCCAGGAGAATTAATCTACTCTTCGTAGAAGCATATCTCTCTTACTTATTCAATTCATATCTGTCAAAGAGATGGAAGCTACACGGCCTGAGTTTTCATAGATTAGAGAATGAAGTAGAATGTCTAAACCCTCTTAGCGGGATCAAGACTCCTTGTATATCTATAAAACTTGATAAGAAAGGCGCCGACCTTAGAAGTATCAATAAATATATATTCTATGAAGTTTCAGAAGAACTTCAAGAAAAATTAAGATATGAGGTGATCAGGAAATTAACCGGTTTAAAAAGAATTGTTATAAAAAGATCTCTTGTATGCCCTCTATCCCTTATAGAGGTCGATGGATTGAAGATTAAATTCTGTCTTGACAGAGGATGCTATGCTACAAATCTACTGAGAGAGTTATTTAAAGAAAACATATCAAAAATACTCTAGATCTACTCTATTCTTATCTTTACACTCTCTCCGCTTATTACCTCAACTATCTTCTCTATATTCTCTATTGGAAGAGTTATATACCTGAGATCAGTTCTAGGGATTCTCACTATATGCTGCTGAGATCCGTCTGGAACCCATACTATGTTAACACCAAGTATTCTGGCAGGGAATATGAGTTGTGATATGAGAGATTTCACATCTTTCTTATTGCTAGGCGAGATCACTCTAACTCTCATATTAAGCTTATCGCTTAAAACCTTTGAAAGCCTCTGGAGAATCCTTTGATCTGCCTTATGCGAGAATTCACCTACTATAACTATATTATCTGAAAATCTGTAGGCTTTCACGTATGTGAAGTCTGATAGAATATTTTTAAACTCGGCATCATTCTCAACATCTATCATAGCTCTCATGAGATCTATTTCAAACTCCTCAACCATCCCGATCTCAACAAGCCTTCTACATCTAGGGCAAAGCACACCGGTTTTAACACATATATAGTCTAGAGGTATTTTCACCTATTGATCCCTCACCGAGTAGAGACTACATCACCATACTACAGTATATCTTGTAAACACTTATATATTATAGAATTCCACTATAGAACATAGAGTAGAATCTCTCCGGTCGTAAGTTTTATGATATTTCGAGAGATCTTGAAAAGATTCTAACTTGATTCAAATTATTTTAACTCTCAGAAAATTTGACAGTATAGTAGACTGTGAAGAAAGCGTGTAACAGTAATCCTATGTATCCTAGTAATCCTGTGAAGAATCTAGGTCTCTCTACAAGCTTATAGCTTCTTAGCTGGAGAAATACTATCGCCATTACTATAGATATTAGGTAGAATAAAGCTATAGATATAAATCCTGCCACTGAGAGAATTATCATGATCACATTATAAAGTAAGAATGATAACCACATATAAAGATCAGGGGGGTATCTATATTTTATCATTCTGCTACACTCTACTAAACCCTTAACTCTAGCTCTCTGCCATTTAATAACATCTCTAAAGCTATCCGGGATCGATACATACACAATAGCATTACTGGCATGCTCATACGTTATTTTACTTCTGAAGTTCTTATACAGATAGTAAGAGAATATATAATCTTCACTTCTCGTGCAAGGCGGGTATACAAAGAATCTATAGACTTCTATATCCTCACACTTATTATTCCCCGGCGCATGCCTATCTCCAACGCCGATGGGAAAGAGCTGGTGATATGTATGATACCAGAAGAAAATATGAGACCATATACTTGTATTTCTTACTATGCTCTCTCCCGAAACTATAACAACCTGATTTTTTCTAAGACTCTTTATCTTCTCAAATCTCTCTAGAATCTCTCTCACATAGTTTCTATCGTATATGTTTTCAGAATCTCCCCATATAACTACTCTATAGCCTTCTCTCATTAGTTTCTCTATGATCTCTCTTCTAGCAGGTCCTGTACCCCCCTTAATACTTTGTTCTATGAAGAACATGCAATCCCTACCTCTACTTATAAGGTTGAAGACCTCTCTAGAGCGATCTCTGCTACCTCCGTCAACAACATATATATCAAAGCATTCACAAGGAGGACAACTCTGATCTATTAGACTTTCAAGAGCTCTCCTAAGACCTTCAGCATTATCCTTGTTAAGTATTACTACAGCGATCTTGCCTAAGCTCTCACGTATCTGCTTATTCTCATAAGAATCTTTCATATGATCACATCCTAAACATTATTAAATAATACATAGGTATAATATTCGCGGTATCATTAGAACTCCTCTTTAATTCACAATAGATAAACCTCTATAGAATTATCTCACAGATCATATCTGACAGAATATAAGGCTTTATCATAGTTATTTATTGGGTGAGAGGTTGAGCATAACATATGCTGAGCTTGGCGAGCTGAAGGAGGGAAGCTTTATAGTTATAGATGGAGAGCCTTGTAGAATTGTTGAGATTACAAAGGCTAAGACAGGTAAACATGGTTCTGCTAAAGCTCACGTAGTAGCTATATCAATACTCTCGGGAACTAGGAAAACTCTTGTAGCACCTGTTGATACAAGAGTTGAAGTACCTATAATAGATAAGAGAACAGGTCATGTGATAGCTATAACAGGAAATAGTGTTCAGATAATGGATTCTGAGACTTATGAAACTTTTGATGTTCCAATGCCTTCTGACAAGGATCTTGCTCAGAGGATCAGTGTTGGAAGAGATGTTGAGTATTGGGTTGTGATGGGCAACAGAATAATTACCTCTGTGAGGTAATATTTTTCTAGTGGTATTATAAATGAAAGGATTAGAAGGGTTAAAAGATCTTGTAGTGAGATTTCTCAAAGGATCAGATACCTACGAGAGATCTGTAGATAACTTCGTAAGAGAACTTCAGAAAACACTTATATCAGCTGATGTGAATATAAAAGTAGTATATGATCTATCTAAGAAGATAAGAGAAGAAGCTCTGTCAACAACACCGCCGCCGGGAGTTACGAGAAGAGATTGGTTTATAAAAGTAGTATATGATAATCTGGTTTCTATATTTGGCGGAGATACTCTTCCTAATGTCACGCCACATAAACAACCTTATATAATAATGATGATCGGTGTTCAAGGTTCTGGAAAGACCACCACATGCGGTAAAATCGCTAATTACTATAAAAAACTCGGGTTTAGACCTTGTCTAATTGCCGCCGACACCTATAGAGCTGGAGCTTATGAGCAGTTGAAACAGATAGGGGATAGGATAAATGTGAAGGTTTATAGAGAGGAGAATTCTAATGATCCTGTCGAGATAGCTAGGAAAGGTGTTATGAAAGCTATAGAGGATAGATGTAACATAATAATCATAGATACAGCGGGAAGACATGGTTATGGAGAGGAGAAGGCTTTATTAGATGAGATGGAAGCTATAGCCAAGGTTGTTAATCCTGATGAAATAATGCTTGTGATAGATGCTTACATAGGACAGAAAGCATATGATCTCGCTAAGAGATTTCATGAGAGAACTCCTATAGGCTCTATAGTGGTTACGAAGGTTGATGGAAGCGGTAGAGGTGGAGGAGCTTTATCAGCTGTTATAGCCACGGGAGCTAAGATAAAGTTTATAGGTACAGGAGAAGGGATCGATGATCTCGAGGTTTTCAATCCTAGAAGATTTATAGGTAGAATACTAGGTTTAGGAGATATAGAAGGTTTAATAGATAAACTCAGATCTATTGAGGAGAGTGAAAAGCTTGAGAAGAGAATGAAGAAGATAATTAGCAAAGGAGAGATCTCAATACCTGATCTCTATCATCAGCTGAGAAATATAATGAGGCTAGGACCTCTATCAAAGATTCTTCAGATGATTCCTGGAATTTCAATGTTCACGTTAAATGAAGATGAGGTGAAGCTTAGTGAGAAGACTATGAGAAAATGGCTTCATATAATAGATTCAATGACGGAAAAAGAAGTTAGAGATCCCGGGTTATTAAATAGATCTAGGATGAGAAGAATCGCTATAGGATCTGGAACTAGCTTTGAAGATGTAAAACAGCTGGTGACATACTATAATAACATCAATAAAATGCTCAAGAATATCAAGAGAAGAGGAGGTCCTCAGCTAATGAGAAAAATAATGGAACTAGATCAATCTAATCTTCCTTTTGAAAAATCCGAAAAATAGATTATAGCAAGACTTTACTTTTCTTTAATCTCTAGAGTCAAATATCTCAGGGTGAGCTCTATAAAACCCTCCGGAAGAACCTTTCTTCGAGGAAATCTCGCTAAGCCAGCTATATTGATCCACGGAGGAGCTGGAAGCTGGAATGTAGATCTTCAAACTCGTGAAAGAATAATAAGATTTCTCAGAGATCTGGCTAAAGATTCCTACGATAAACTTGAGCAGGATTTCAGCGCGTTGGATGCTGTAGAATATGCAGTGGCGAAACTAGAAGATTCAGGGATCTTTAATGCTGGTTATGGTAGCGCGCTAAATATAAAAGGATTTGCTGAGATGGATGCAGGAATAATGGATGGATCTACCATGAAAGCTGGGGCGGTAGCTATGGTTAGAAATGTAAAGAATCCTGTTAAGATAGCTAGAAAGATCTTATCAGAAACAGATCATGTTCTCCTAGGAGGACTCTATGATGAAGATTTAATCAGAATTTTAGGAATAGAGAGATCAGAGGATAATCCTGAGATCAGAAGAAGATATAGAGAGATCATATCCTCAGGAAATTTCCCACAATACTACAGAAGAAACATAGAACTGATAAAAAGAATAAGACCTACAATCTCAGATACCGTAGGAGCAGTAGCGTTAGACCGCAAAGGAGGACTTGCAGCAGCTACAAGTACCGGAGGTATATGGCTTAAGCTTCCAGGAAGAATTGGAGATTCACCAATACCAGGCGCTGGATTCTATGCAGATAGAGAGATAGCATGCTCAGCAACAGGTGTTGGAGAGGCTATCATGAGTGTATCTCTCTGCAGAAGTATAGCTCTGCATAATCGCTATCTCAGAGATCTAGGCAGAGCTGTTGAAGAGAGCTTTGACGAGTTAGAAAGATTCTTTGGATCAGATACAGCCGGTGTTATAGTGCTAGAAGTATCTGGCGATTATGTGATCTGTTATAATACGAGAGGTATGGCTAGAGGATTTATGGCAAGTTCTTTGAAAGATCCTGTGGCGGATCTCTGAAATTCTGAAATAATAATTTTTCAATTTAAAGGCTTATGCTATATATTCACATAGAATGAGATCATTATAATTTGTATGATTAGAGATATTATTAGAAGTATGAATCCATGTTTAAAGCCTTCTCCAAGGCTTAACTCAGAGATCTTACCTGCTACTAAACCCATGATCCAGGAATTTACAGAGATACCTATGCTGAGAAGGATGATAAAATTATAGAGCGCCGAGGGATCTATCTTCGTTTGAACACCTCCGGTAGAGATAGGTGCTTGTAAAAGCATTGTCAGGAATAGTATTGAGGATATTGATAGAAGAACTGCCGCTATGTAAGGCATTATAACATAGGATCTTAAAGAACCTCTCAGCCTGCTCTCCAGCTCAGAAAGAGATCTGGAGAATTTAGCTAGAGAATACATTACATCGGGGCTGCCTCCTCCAACATTTATAGAATCAATTAAGAATCTAAACATTATTCTTACAAATCTACTTTTTATCTCACTAAGACTAGATCTAATGGCTGTAGATACGTCCATTCCAATACTTAGAGCAATACCAATCCTTCTTACTATAGGAGTTAGAGATCCATAATCTCTTCTCATCGCCTGAATAATAGCTCTCTCAGGTGAAAGACCCGTTCTTCTAGCTTCGCTCACATCTTCGAGGAAGTATGTGGTCTTCTCATTAATACCTTTCGCTTCACGAGTTTCTCTTCTATAGTAGTACCATACAACTCCTGAGAGGACTATAAGAGGTATTGTTGCCGAGGTTATAACACCTAAGGCGGATACCTTGTTGATAACACCATAGAGATATAGATAACCGTTAGTGAGTATTAGAAGTATAAGACCTGAGACCACGCCCAAGATAGAGCCTATGATTACACCATCAAAAGTTTTTCTTAAAATCACCACCTGTTTTGGCTGTGAGTAGTGTACTATGAAGATGGTTATTACAGACATTAGAGGAAGGAATATGAAGAGATATGCTCCGATAAGCATATTGCTTATACCACCTTGAACACCTAGAATCTGAAGTCCTCCAGCTGATACAAATAAAACGAAAAGTGATAATGTTAATACCACAGCCAATATCATATAGATCTCTATGATCAAACCCATTCTTTCTATTATAGATTTAATTCTCTCACTAAACTTCGTAAAAAGATCATCGGCTTTAGATTCGAGATAAGATGTAAGATCACCTCCTATTCTCAGTACAGTCACATAACCCATCAAGAGATCCTTAAAGAGAGGACTTGGAGTTTCTGCCGCTAGATTCTCTAGAGCTGTTATAGGATCTCTTCCAAATACTTTGACCTCTCTAAGGAATAGCCTAGCTTCTCTTCTTAAACCCTCGAAAAGCTTGATCTCTGAAAATCTCTCTAAAACCTTAGGTAGAGATATGTTACCCCTAGACATTATAGCTGCATATGATACGAAGAAAGGTAGTTCTGCTTCTAGAGTATTTCTTCGAGATGAGATTCTAGCTATTGGATAGAGAAGAGATAGAGAGAATACTAGAACAGGCGTGAATACGCCTGCAAGAATAAATATCAGCATGATCATTGGCGTGTTAATATAGATCATGACACCCACGAGAATGATGGAAATTCCTATAATTATCGAGGCTATGAGCATTGTTGCTACTCTTGCTGAGTATATCAATGGATGAATTGGTATACCTGCAGATCTTATAACTCTATCAAGATCAAATGTTTTTCTAATTCTCTCTGCCAAGCCTGAGAATAAAACAAGCGAGAGCACATCTATTATGGTTATAGTAATGGTAGAGCTTCCACTTAAAACTCTTCTATCTTTAACAACCTTCCTTCTTCTCTTCCGTGGAATAATTCTTCTCAGACTATCTCTTAACATTGTATACCTCCTAGAATATATCTTCTTCTAGATCTATCTTCATGCTCTTGAGATCTTCTCTCACGGTATTAAGGATCTTATCTCTATCTAAGTGATACATAGATATATATCTAGCTATCTCTCTATAATTTCTCACACCTCGTCTATTGAGCCAGACCATGATAGCTGCTCTATCCATGATCTCTTCTAGAAGATCATCAGGAGAACGTTCTTCTAATTTCGATAACCTTGATATCATAACACTCTTGCTGAGCTCTGCAATTATCTCATCCCGAGAAGGACTCCAGTAGAATATCTTTACATAGCTTCCATCCTTATCCAGCTCCCATACATCGGTAACCCTTCTAACACTTCTAGGTCTACCATCTTCTCTCACCGAAACTCTTCTCACCGCTAACACGCTGTTTATCAATGGTATATAGCTCTCGGGTATGTTCATTGGAGGGCTTTTCAATCTTTTGATCATGGAATCAATATCTTCAGCGTGGATAGTGGTCACACCACCATGACCAGTAGCTATAGCCTGAAAGAGAACATATGCCTCTTCACCTCTCACCTCACCTACAGCTATTATATCAGGTCTATATCTTAGCGATACCCTGACCAAGTCGAAGAGAGTTATCTCTCCAGCTCTGCTCTCTCCAGCAGCATAGCTAGGTCTTGAAACTAGCTGAACCCAGTTCTCTATAGGGAGTCTTAGCTCCGGTGTGTCTTCTATGGTGACAACCTTATATGTTGGTTTTACTAGATTGAGAACGCTGTTTATTAGGGTTGTTTTTCCCGCTCCTGTAACTCCTAGAACCATAATAGGTGATTTCCTGTCGATCAAAAACCAGAGATATCCTGCTAGAAGTGGTGTTAGTGTTTTAAATGATATGAGATCTATTATTGTTATGGGATCTTCTCTAAACTTTCTTATAGTAAATGTAGAGCCGTGTGTTGATACCTCCTTCATATACGTTGCAGCAATTCTATGACCTTCTGGTAGTATTGAATCTAGTATCGGGTGCGCTACAGATATATGCTTCCCAGATTTGTGAGCGAGCTTCATAACAAACTTATCGAGACTATCATGAGATCTAAACCATAGATTTGTAGGTATAGATTCATACTTACGATGCCACACGTATACAGGGTATCCTACTCCATTACACGATATATCTTCTATGAAAGGATCTCTAATCAAAGGATCTAGAACATCATATCCTAGGACATTTCTCTCAACATAGTAAAGTATCTTTGACCAGCTAACTGAGGGAGTTGTGCCAAGTCTCACTCTAAAGAGATCTATAGCTTGCCGAGCCTTATGAGATATATAGTCTACAGGGTTCACATCAGGTGAGATCTCTCCGACACTCCAGATCATATAATCTAATATTCTTGAGAAAATCTTTTTCTCCAGATCTGTGAGAGAAACCTCATCTATTTTATATATGATCTCTTTAGTATCCTCCTTCTCAACTATAACTATATGAGCCCATGGGTCGTGTACAGGATATCGATCCAAGATCCTGCCCTTAACATTCTCGTAATGAACCTCGATCATTCCATAGTACTCAGGTGCTGAAACACCACTTCTTATATTAAATACTCCACCTAGCTTCCTATCCAGATCCTCAATATTACTCTCCTCAGTTTCAAAACTCTTCTTTCTAATTCTAAAACTTTTAATCAAGCCTTTCATACTCTTCAACATAGTATTACTATCTAAAAATATTCTTGATAACTTAATATTTAATACTCTCTAGCGCATGAAACACACTTGCATATTAGATGATGGCGCCGGAGGGAGGATTCGAACCTCCGACCACCGGGTTAACAGCCCGGCGCTCTACCAGCTGAGCTACTCCGGCCCGTTACCTTACTACTAGAGTGGAGGGTTATAAATTTTTACAATTCTAAAGCCTCGCTCTTTAGAGCGGGGAGGAGGTCAGAAGCCTATGTGGTCATATTAAAAGCTTAAATATCTATTACATTGTTACATGTAACGGTGATTACATGTCATCTGAAGAGTTTAATAAGAGAATTAATGATATATTTGAGAAAGCTGAGAAGAGGTTGAAAGAGATCTATGATAATGTAGAGAGAAAATTAGAGGTGGGGCCTTGGAGAGATGTTCTGAGATTCTGGAGGCATGAAATAAGATCTCTTGTAAGAGATCTGAGAAGATCTCTTGAAGAAGTTAGAGATGATATAGAGAGAGCGAATCTTAGTAGAGAAGAGGTTGAGAAGATAGGAGTATATATGAGAGATAGAGTTGAAGCATTCATAGATCGCATGAATGAAATAATAGATGAACTTGAGAGTAAATTAGAGGAGAAGAGGGTCTTCCCCCATCACATGTGGATGGGGTTAAGAAGAATACCTGACATAGTCATCGCATCTATAGGAACCACAATAAGAAGTCTTGATAAAATGATAAGAGATCTTAGTGAGGAGATAGCGAAAGTTGCAAGCACACCTATAAAGACCTATGAAACTGAGGTAGTATCTTCTGTAAGAGTTAGATCTGAGGATCTAAAGATCATAGATCAACTCGTTGAAGGAGGTGTTTTCAAGAGTAGAAGTGAAGCAGTTTCTTATTTCACTAGAAGAGGTCTTGAATGCAGCCGTGAATGGATTGAAAAAGCGCTAGAACAAATCAAGAGAATTAAAGAGATCCAGGATTCTATAAAGAGAGAACTTGAAAAAGAGAAAGATAATGGTGAAAAGCTAAAATAACTAGAGAATATAATAAGGATATAAAGAGAACTCTAAAAGGAGTCATGTGATTAGAAGAGTTTGATATATCTATGATCCCTTTGGAAGCATGGGAGGATCTTAAGAGAAAATTTTATGAGAGAATGATCAGAGATCGATATATAGGATATCTAGATCCAGGGATCGAAGAGATTCTTATAAAGATATTTAGATTGCGAGAAGCTTTTCCAACAAGTTCATGCAGTGGTAGAATAACTGCTATAGATTCTATATACCCTTGGATCAGAAAAGATTCTTATGTGTTCTTTAAGAAACACGGTGAGATAACATTAGAAGAAATGAGATCTATAATTAAAACTCCAGCTGTGAATTCTATATGGGTTGTAGTTTCAGGACCTATAATACATGTGAACACGTATACACTATCTGAAGCTGTTAGAATACTTAGAACAGCTAGAGATGCAGGGTTCAAGCATAGTGGTATTCTCTCGAGAAGTAAGAGAGGATACATAGTAGAGATCCTATCTGGAATCAGATTAGATACTCTGGTAAAGACTCGAGATAAGATCCTCTTAAGAGAAGAAGATATACCATTGATAGTAGAGACTATAAACAAAGCTTATAGAATGGGTAGAGAGAGAATAAAAAGACTTGAGAAAGCTTTAGATAAACTATTAGAAGATGAGAACAGGGAAGAAGCTTTTAATAGTTCTTAGGAATATCTATTAAAGATGATTTCATGGGTAGAACTAGAAGATCTCGTAAGAATATAAGAACAAATAAAACTCATAGAGAGTATGAGAGTGAATGTATAGATGCACATTGTGTTCTAGAATATGTGATTCCTCAAAGCAACCTGGATCTGTAGATCTTCAAAAAGAAAACCTTTTAAGCATATCTATACATAAACTATTAAGGCATTATACTCCACAGCTAATAATAAAGTGAGAATAGAGGTGGTATTGTGAGCATAACAACAGCAGAGAAGTATAGAGCTATATCTCCTTCAGAATTCTTCTATAGAAATAAAGAGATCGCTGGATTTTCCAATCCCGCAAAAGCATTATATCAAGCTGTCAGAGAACTTGTTGAAAACTCTCTAGATGCAACAGACACACATGGTATTCTTCCTAACATAAAGGTGATATTAGATCCTGAAGAATCTTTAGGAGAAGATGTTTTTATACTCACAGTGGAGGATAATGGAATAGGAATTCCTCCCAGCCATATACCTCAAGCTTTTGGAAGAGTTTTATATAGTAGCAAGTATGTTCTGAAACAGACTCGAGGAATGTTTGGTCTAGGTGCTAAAATGGTTGTTTTATACAGTCAAATAACATTAGGAAAACCTGTTGAGGTTATTAGCAGTGTAAGAGGATCTGATTCGATATATTATTATAAGCTTATGATCGATATAAAGAATAATGAGCCTATAATTCTAGAAGAAGCTTTATACCCTAATGAGAGCATGTGGCATGGAACTATTGTGAAGGTATATATTAAAGGAGATTGGATCAGATCTAAAAATAAGATTATAGAGTATATAAGAAGAACAGCTATCGTGACACCATATGCACAGATAGTATTCAAAGATCCAGAGGGTGGTATACATTTCTTTAGAAGACTTACAGATAAGATGCCGAAACCTCCTCGAGAAGTTAAACCTCATCCTAGAGGTGTTGACGTTGAAATGCTTAGAGATCTAGTTCAGAGATCTAGAGCTAGACGTCTCAAAGATTTTCTAATGGAAGAACTCGATAACGTAGGAGAGAAGACAGCTGAAGGAATTATAAAGCTTGCTGGGCTCAGAGCTAATCAATCTGTGAAGAAAATGAACCTAGAAGATCTTAAGAAACTTGCGGATGCTCTCAATAGATATGAAAATATTAGAAGACCTTCATCAGAACATCTATCACCTATAGGAGAAGAACTGATCAAGATAGGTTTGGAAAATATGTATAAGCCCGAGTTTGTTGATGCTATAACGAGAAAGCCTATAGCTTTTGAAGGGCATTCTATGATAGTTGAAATCGGTATAGCCTTTGGAGGAGATATTCCAGAAGCACCATTCCCAGAAGAGATCCTTCTTCTCAGATATGCTAACAAGATACCCCTTCTATATGATGAGACCAGTGATGTATCTTTTAAAGTAGTTTCACAGATTGACTGGAAGAACTACGAGATCGAATTTCCTGCAAGACTTGCAGTCTTAACACATATCTGTAGCACTAAGATTCCTTATAAGGGGGTTGGTAAGGAGAGCGTTGCAGATGTGCCCGAGATAGAAAAGGAGATAGAGAACGGTGTTAAAGAGCTTGCAAGAAGACTTAGAACCTATATTAATAGAAGAAAGAAATTAGAAGAGGAGCTTAAAAAAGCGTATACTTTTCTGAAATATATTCCAGAAGTGGCTAGAAGCCTAAGCGTGTTCTACGAAGATAAGAGAGAAAACAGATATAATGAGCTGAAGGATATGCTGTATAAGATGCTTAAAGAAAGAGTTTCCATAAAGGATCTCAAGAGCGTAGATGAGGTAATTCTCTCTATTGAGTAGGGTGAGACTTCTTGACATCCTATACTTCGAAAGTAGATCTAGAGGCTAGGAAGAGGATCAGCGAAATCCTGAGAAAAAGGTTTCTAGAGATCGCTGAAAAGATCGAGAGAGGAGAAGAACCTGAAATGCTTATCCCGAAGAGAACTCTCTCAAACACTATATATGATCCGAAGAGAAAATTACTTCTGCTAGGAGATGAAAAATTCTCGAGAAAGTTTTTCGATCTTAATGAGGCTAGAAAGTTCATGCAAACAACTCTAATGGCATCAATAATATATGAGTCTCTGATCAATAACGAGTATCCTACGATAAGAGATCTCTATTATAGAGGTAAACACACTATAAGATACAAGATCCATGATAAGAGAATTGAAGAAGAGAATACATGGGATGAGCAGAAAGAAAGCGATTCGGTTCTGAGAGATATAGAAGTATACACTAATCTCCTTAGAGAAGATATGCTAATACTATCCAAGGAGAAGGGTAAAGTAGTTGGTAATATGAGGATCAAAAGCGGAGATGATGTTATAGATCTAAGTAAGATGGGCCATGGAGCCTACGCCATAGAACCTACGCCAGATCTCATAGATTTCATAGATGTAGACGCTGAATACGTGCTTGTAGTAGAGAAAGATGCTGTATTCCAGCAACTTCATAGAGCAGGTTTTTGGAAGAAATATAAGGCGATACTTATAACTAGCGCCGGACAGCCTGATAGAGCTACTAGAAGGTTTGTTAGAAGGCTTAACGAAGAGTTGAAGCTTCCAGTATATATAATAACAGATTCAGATCCCTACGGATGGTATATATATAGCGTGTTTAAAATAGGATCCATAACTCTCTCATATGAAAGCGAGAGACTGGCAACACCCAATGCAATATTTCTGGGAGTTTCAATGACCGATATATTTGGAGATCCTTCTAAGGGTAAGAAGCCTTATCTTACCGAGAGCGAGAGGAAGAACTATATTATAAAAGCTAAAGAGAGAGATCTTAAGAGAGCTAAAGAACTTAAGAATTATAAATGGTTTAACACTAAAGAATGGTTGAAAGAGATTCAGATCTTTGAAGAGAAGAAATCAAAACTAGAGATCGAAGCCTTAACTAGTAAGGGTATGCAGTTCCTTATGGATGTATATATCCCAACGAAGATTAATACAAAAGATTGGATCACCTGAGCCTCATAAGCATAAGAGGATTCCTTCAGATCAGACCTATCTATATATACCTTATACTGTAAGATGCCAGACCATAATCCTTTAGATCCTATGATAATCATCTTCATATTTGAAAGGCTCGATCATAATATTATTTTTACTTTATTAGTTCTCAACACCTATTAATGAACCGGGATCTTGAATGAGCTTAGAAATAGGCGAACTCGCTGAAATGCTAGCCACGATCAAGTCTGTTTTTAATCTGAGTGGAAGTCCTTCAGAGAATCTTCTTGCATTTAATTGGAATAGAGATGGTAAGTGGGATGTGTATATATATGATCTTAGTTTAGAGAGAATCGAGAAGATAACCTCAGGGCCTGACTCCTATCTAGAGCCTTCCTTCTCTAATAGGAGAAGATTAATAGCTTATCTAAAGGATAGAGAAGGTGACGAAATGTATCAAGTTATACTGAGAGATCTTGAAAGCGGTGAAGAGCAGGATCTAACTAGAGATCCTTCTCATTACCATTTTAATCCAAGATTCGATCCTAGAGATGAGATGATAGCATTTACTTCGAATAGAGGTGGGAGACCTTCTCAACTGTTTTTATGGAGAGATCATGAGATTCTTGAGTTGACAAGATGGAATGAGCCTATATTCAATTTTAACTGGGTTAGTGAGAGAGAGATCGTTTACATAAGAGGAATATATGACACAGAGCTGAGGCTTATCGATGTAGAGAATCTCTCGGATGAGCTTTTGCTAAAATTCGAAGGATCTGAGATCTATCTAGGCGATGTAAATAGATCTAGAAAGAAAATATTATTTACATCTAATAAGAATGGATATCTAGACATAGGAGAGTACGATCTTGATGAGAGAACCTGGAAGTGGATTTATAGAAGCAATAGTGAGAAATACAGCCCTAGATATTATTTCGATGATATACTTTTTATAGAGTTCACTGATGGAAGGAATATACTCAAGAAGATTCGTAGAGAAGAGATAGAGATTCTAGCAACCGGAGTTGTTGAATTCGAGGTGTTCAGAGGTGGCATAGCTTATGTTAGGAGCACCTCTGACGAGCCTAGCTCTCTCTATGTGAATAATAAGCTTGTGATAGATAATACACCAGGAGGTTTAAAGGGTAGGCTGGTGAAAGCCTATTCAGACTACTATACGACCTATGATGGGAGAAGAATTCATGCAATGATATACAAACCCGATAACTGGAATAAAACTGCTGTGGTTCATGTGCACGGAGGACCCGATGCACATTCAATGGATTCCTGGAATCCTATCTCACAGCTTCTAGCTTTAAACGGTTTCATGGTGATCCAGCCTAACTACAGAGGTAGCACAGGTTTCGGGAGAGAGTTTCAGCATCTTAATGATAGAGATCTTGGAGGAGGAGATCTTCAGGATGTAATCCACGCCGCTAAATATGCCAAAGATCTTGGGGCTGAGAAGATAGTTATTATAGGTGCATCATATGGAGGATATCTAACAGCTCTGGCTCTCGTGAAAGCTCCAGAGATATGGGATGCGGGGGTTGCTATAGTAGGCTTCTATAACTGGTATACAGAGTATGAGAACGAAGCTGACTATCTTAAGAGCTATGATTCTATCAAAATGGATCCAAAGCTTTTTAGAGAGAGATCACCTATATTCTTTGTAGAGAATATAAGAGCACCAGTTCTATTCATACATGGCGAAAAAGATCCTAGATGTCCTGTAGAGGAAGTTTATCAGATGATAGAAGTGTTAAACAAGTTAGGGAAAAAAGTAGAGCATCTGATCTTCCCAGACGAAGGACATGGTGTTAGAAAAGATGAGAATAGGATTAAGATGTATAAAAGAATCATAGAATTCTTAAATAAATATCTCACTGGTAGAGTCGAATGAGCTCCAAGAAAAGGATCGAAATAGGAGAATTACAAGGATATCCTTATGTAGAGTGCGATACTAGTACGGGTATCAACCTCTTAAACAAGATCAGCGAGAGACTAGGATATGTATCAGAAGATCTCAGAGATTCAATTAGGATCTTAAGCAACTATGATGACTTCTACTCGTATATGAAGAAAAAAGGTAAAGAATTTATAGTACCTAGTAAGAGAGAAAGTGATTTCATAAGAGGAAGAGTTGTAATAGATAAGATCAAATTATTAGAAGGAAGAAGAGCTGTAATAGTATTCGATAGAAGAATAAATAGAAGTCTTATAGAGAACGTAGTTTATGAATTTCTATCTTGAGATTATCCTCCTAAGAACCGATGAATGATAATCATAGTCTATGTAGAGAGTTCTCCCCAGGTATCTTACAACATATTTTCTTAGAATATTTTCTACGCCTAATCTTTCAGCTATTTTTGTCGCCATTCTCTGAAAATAAAGCTCTGACAGGATTCCTTTCATATTATTCTCATAAGATTCTCTAAATCTATCTATATCCCTATCTATAGAATTTCTAATTGATAGAGCTTGATATAGAGAGGTATACAATCCACCACCTGTGAAAGGCTTTGTAAGTCCTGCAGCATCTCCTGCTATAATATATCTTTTCATGATATTTCTCTTGATAAAACTTCTAACTATAATTCCTCCATAGAGAGATGCAGCTCTCGCCTCCTCTACTACTCCGATTTTTTTCAGTCTATAGAGAAAGTATCTGAAGAAAATACTAGTACTAGTTTTAAGGCTGAATCCAGCTCCTGCTATAGCTCTCTTCTCTGATACAGGGACGATCCATCCAAAGAATCCTGGGAAGAGTTTGTCATCTATGAATACCAAGATCTCATCTATATCTGCCATATCATATCTCTTAATCGGGGCAAGCCCTTGAATTCCTAATAAAAGATCTCTCTTCTCGTTTCCTATGATCTTCTTAGATATGATTCCATTCACTCCATCCGATATTATAGCTACATGATTTTTCAAGCATCTTCTAAATAAGGTATTCTTTCTATCAATAACTAAGCAGATCTCGTTATTCTCTCCTTCTTCTAAACTTAAAATCTTTGATCCTAGCTCTACCCTAGATCCTCTGTCTATAGCTTCTTTTAATAACATTCTCTCCAGATTAATTCTATCAAGTCTATAAATCCTATCAGTAAATCTTAGATTTAAAATCTCACTGCCGTTAAGATCTAGAACCTTAATTCCTTTATAGATGTTCATGATATTTTCTACGGCTATGGAGCCCAGGATCTTCACGAATCTACTGCTTACTATACCAGTACAGTGAGGAGGGTATCCTACTATGTTATGCTCCTCGAATAATAAAGAATCTTCTATCATATATGCATTTGCAAGGCCGGCGAACCCTCCGCCAATGATTACAAATCCTTCTATATCTTCTGGCTTCATCTTCCCTCAGTATTAGATCTCTTGACATTATTTAACTATTCGCAGACATCATCTGAAGACCTGTTCTAATGTGGAGAGATCTCTCATCTATTCCTCTACTAACTAGAGTGCAGAATGTAAAGAAAGTATGAACATGCATCATGCTAAAGCCTTTGCTGAAGCTAGCAAAGAGAGTAACAGAAGGAAGTCTATTCTTAGGAGTTTAAAAAAGAATATTGATCCTG
Organism: Sulfolobales archaeon; assembly: GCA_038881635.1. NCBI lineage: Archaea > Thermoproteati > Thermoproteota > Thermoprotei > Sulfolobales > Sulfolobales archaeon. The sequence goes on from JAVZPJ010000001.1 coordinate 61,341, forward strand.
AAACTACGCTGTGTAGAGAAGTTAAGCTGAGAGTGGGAGTATCTAGAGAGAATAGAAAGGTATAGGGGGTGGAATAACCTGTATAAGAGCTGAACCCTGTACTTCCTGGTGTATTAAAGATATATTTCTCTATTAAATTCTCATCTAGTAGCTGAGATACGATGAGTTGCCCGAAAAGAATGCTTAACGGGCCTTGTGGAGGGTATAATGGGGTATTTTGCGAAGATTCCAGTATAGAATGTGTTTGGATCAAGGCTTTTAATAATCTTAAGATCTATGGGAGAGAAAAAGATATGTTTAGGCTTAAACTTGATTCATTTTTCATGATAAGAGATCACAGACCTTCTATCAGAAGTCTGAGAGATTTCTTGAGATCCAGAGGATTCAAGTATTTCCTTATATATGAATATGTTCCTAGAAGAGATCTTAGTACAGAAAAATTGAGAGAAGATCTTGAGAAGATATATAGGGTCTATGAGGGTGTGGATTTCGTAGATAATCCTGGTGGGAGGCCTCTTCAGAGTTCTATAGCTCTTGCTAGTATTGCTAAAACTTTATTTCCAGATAAGCATGTGGGCTTCCAGATCACTGGAAGAGATCATACTAGAGATATGATAGCAACATATATTATAACAGCATTAAGCTTTGGAATAGATTCGATTATAGCAACAACAGGGGATCTAAAGTTAGGAGTTCAGAGTAAAAGTGTTTGGGATCTTGATTCTCCAAGAATAATATATCTAGCGAAGCTGATAAACGATCTCGGGAGAGACCATATGAGAAGAAGAGTCTACACAGGAACTAACAAGATATTTATAGGAGCTTCTGTAAACCCATATCTAAACCCTCTAGAGCCTGAGATTTATAAGATCTCTGTTAAGAGAGATGCTGGTGCTGATTTTTTTGTCACACAACCTATATACGACGTAGATATTCTCAGAGTATTCCTATCGGGAATTAGAAGACTGCTTTTAATAGATCCAAGAGAAATTGATATAGTAATAGGATTAGGAAGTATAAGTAGTAAAGAAATCGCGAGATTCCTCTTCGAGAGATCTCACGTAAAAATACCTCAAGGTATTAGAGAAGCTCTCGAAAATGAGAATAAAGAAGCTTTGGAAGAAGAGAACATAAGATTTGTGAGAAATCTTACCAGAAATATCATTAGAGAATATCCTGAGAATCCTCCGATCTTCTATATATCAACGTTCGGAGAGGTGGATCTAGGAGTTAAAATTGGAGAGCTTGTAAGAGATGAAATAAGAACCATAATATGATAAAGGAGGAGCCTGACCCGGAGCCGATGAGAACCAAGTATAATCCTCATCGGGGGGTGGGGTCCGGATCAGGCTCCATTATATTATATTGTGATAGAGGGGTTAAAACTATTTATCCTTTAATCCTGTGTAGGAGTTTAAAAGCTGATTTGAATATTGAATGAGGATTAAAAAGTGATCTAAAATATGAATCTAGATATTAATTAGATCAGACTTCTATCGGCGAAGCCTTTTTCCACCTTTGATGCTTTTAAGGCTGAGACTATGTACTCGAAGGCTTTCTCAGGATCTGTATGCTCTCCGCAGGAGTATACATCTACTGTAGCAAAACTATACTCAGGCCATGTATGTATTGAAATATGACTTTCTAGAATAATACCCACTATAGACACTCCCAAGCCTATCTTCCACGCTTTAACATCCAAGAGCTTCATCCCGCCTACTTCAGCTGCCTTTCTTACAACTCTCTCAAGATACCCTAGATCTGAAAGGAGTTGAGGATCGCATCCATAGAGATTCCCATAGACCTGTCTTCCAACGACTCTTGGAGATTTCTTCTCTACTAACATAGACTCTGAAAATCTTTCGTTCTTCAGAATCCGAATCACCAGACCCCACCCCCCAATCACCTCCTTCTACATATAGATATCATTAAAAAATTTTTAAGTTTAACCCCCTGTCTCTCGCGTAGGCTTCTTCAACCTTTGATAATAGTGACTTTCTATATAAATCTTCATAGGATCAGAAGATCTCACGCTCAAAATCTTGAAGTCTCAGCAAAAGAATTTATCGAAAGATCTCCGGGATCTACAATTATTTATTCTCTGATTCATTAATTTTTCAGATTTTTTACAATAGATGTAGCTCCGAAAATATCTTTCAAAACCCGATCCTTGCATATGGAGAGAGTTGATTCCGTTAATAGCTTATAAATCTACTCAAGCTAAAATCATAGGAGATAATATTGGTAGATCTACATAGTATAGTAGGTGATCTAAGAAATAGAATCGATGAAGTAGAAGTTTCTAGACTGAGAAGATCTGATGCCCAGGTTCTCAGCTTATTTAAAGAAGCTATCTCATTATTACATGATGTGACATCCAAGGCTGGATGTCTTCTTAACCATTCTAATGTGAAGAATGTAGGAGCTATATGTAGTAGAAAATGGATTGCATCGATAGCTGATCAGAAGATCTACTCAGTCACAAAACTTACTAGAGGAATAGGATTTTCAATAGATCTGGTAGAGAGAAGTGTGAAGATATTCAATAGAGGCTATCTAATGATATTTGGCAGAGATAGAATCATTGTTGTCACACCTGTGAGAGAGCTGGAGATAAATCTAAGGAATCTAGAAGGTGTTTCGGAGCATCTTCCACTCATCTCTAAGACTTTCAGTTATACCGTAGAAATGCTTAGAAAGGCGGATGAAGATTTCAGCAGATGCATAAAATATGAAAGAATAAGATGCTAGATCTCTAGAAGAGCATAGATAAAAACCTTATAATTATGATCTGAGAACCAGAATAAAATCAAATCTCTATTCAAGATCTTTTCAAGATCTAAAAGGATCTTGAGAAGATCCTCTGAAACCCTCAGAATCTTATTCAAATCTCCCGCCTTATATACATGAGACCTTTCTATATAATATTCGAAAATCTTTCCAGAAGATCTTTCTATGAATATCTTACTAGACGAAGAAAAAGGATCTATTAGTTCTACTAGTATGTAATCTCTTTCGAGTGTTAAAGGATTGAAAGGATATACAACACCGTTAAATATCATCGAGCTAATAGGAGAAAGAATTATAGTAGTTTTTATATCTTCATCAGAAAACCTAGCAATATCGCATACTCTACGTAGGAATAGTTTCAGATCAGAACTAGTGTTCACTATATCTATATCGTGATCTATTAGGAGAGGTCTGCTCTCTCCTATGAAGCCATACGCTATATAAGCCGCGAGTATGTTACTTCTCTCTCTAGAACTTCTCAAGAACCTCTCAACACATATCCAGATCTTCTCAGACAATCTATTTAAAATCTCTGGATCCCTTAAGCAGGATTCTAATACTTGTTGAGCTTCTAAAACGTAGACATGTTCTAAGATATGCCTCCTCAGAAGTTCTCTGACAGAGCATATTAGAGTTTGTGTAACATCTCTGCATATGTTATCTTCACACTCTATAAAGCTGTCGTACAAAAATCTCTCCCTATTCACTAGATAGAATCAATTTCCTAACTTTTATTGATTATAGATTGAAAGAGCAGTGAGAGGGTAAACTGAATAGACCGTGTCTATCGTAAGAGTTTCAAACCGTTTCAGCTGTTATAGGTTCTTAGAAGATGTATCCCGCCTCCGAAAGCTATCACACCATCATCGAGGTGGGAGGATATATGCATACCTCGAGGCGGGCTCAGTGGTGCCTGCTGATATAGCTTTTCGACGACCCTGCGAATGGTGAGCAGGTGATGAGGGAGAAGTCCATAGCTATAATACTCGAGATAGTCAAAAACACCTGAACAAACCAAAATAAGTGGCGCGGGCAACCACTAAGTATTAGCTATACGATGGAAGTTTTGTAGGATCTATTCTATTTCTACAAATAAATGCTCAGCTTTTAATCTTAAGATCTCTATCTCCAACTTTAGGCATCGAAGATCTTATTCTCTCCTCAGCTACTAGATAGGCCTCTTCGAGAATCTTCTTAGCATCAGAGGAGGCAGAGGGGTTATACTCCATACTGTTATATATCGAGAAATCTTTCATTTCTGTAGCTACGCCTTTAAGATCCTCTTCCAAGGCTATGAACTCTATCTCCATTCCAGGGAAGACCCCCTTAATTATGTTTCTAGCTTCTCTTACAATACCTAATAAGGTTGGAAGATCCTTTGATATATCTCCGATAAGGATTATATTGTCAATTCTCAGCGATATGTTCTCAAGTACTACCTGGAAAGCTATTAAATGCTTTTTCAAGTTTCTTATCTGTGATATCTCTGAGGCTACTATATTAGCTCTCGCACTATCTTTATACTCAATAAGAGAGACAAGTCTTTCAAATAGAATCTTCTCTCTCTCATCGAGTATAGATATCTGATTGTTAAGCTTAGCCAGCAACTGTTTTACTCTGCTATTAGCTATTGTAAGTCTCTCCATAATCTTCTCTCTCTTACCACTCTTACTTGCAAACATCCTAATACCCTCTAAAGATAAAGCTTCTCGTTCTAAGTCTTATAAATCTTACTCCTAACAGATCCTTTAAAGCTTTTCAAAGATGCGAGTTATTTAATTTAATTAATTAGAGAATCTCTCCCTAGACTTCTGTCTTCTAAGATCTTTACTAATATTTATAAATAAATATATTTTAGATTTATATCATATATAGATGAGGACAGGTTATGTTTCAATCTATTGAAATCCCCAGATGTAAGCTACCTTCTGGTAGAGAGGTTTCTATAATAGATGTTCTCAAATTCTTCTACGATCTTAACGAGACTGATGTGATAATACTTTTGAAACTATCTAGAGAGGGAGGAAAAACACTTGAAGAACTATCTCAGAGCATATCTATGAGTAAAGCTAGTATTAGTAGGAGTATTTCTAAGCTTCACTCTCTCGGATTCATTTCCAGGAAAAAGATCACTGGAAAAATGATCAGAGGCAGACCTAAGTATATATATGATATAGATAGAGAAAAAGTTTTAAGAGATATACTGGAGAACATCAATAAATGCAGTGAAGTTGCGAAAAGTATCATAGATAACTTATTCCGTTCTGAGGAAAAAACTATATAGGATATATATTGAAAGAGATCTGCATCTTCGATCTAGATGGAGTACTCTTCGACGTAAGTAGAAGATATTCCATAGCTCTTGAGAGAGATCCTGATAAGAAGAGTGTCTTCTGGAACATATTTTTCTCAGAAGAACTTCTAAAACTTGACATCCCCTCCAGAGAAGGCTTTAATAATCTAAGAAGATGTCTTGAGAGAGGGTTTCTAGTTTATATAATAAGTGGAAGACCTGAAAGACTTAGAAATGCAACCATAAGACAGCTAGAGGAGTCTGGTTTATCCGATGTGATTAAGAATATAAGGATTATTCTCAGAAGAGATAGAGATCTTAGAAGATCATATGTTTTCAAGCTTGAAGTTCTAAAGAATCTCATGAGAAAGTATAGTGTGAGAGAGATTCATGATGATGATATAGAATTCTTAAGAAGAGCTAGAGAGATTCTTCCGAGAGATGTTGCGGTATTCTACTATGAAGACAATGTGAAAACAGTCTAGATCTCTTATCTCTTTCTCCTGCCAGTCCTTCTAGCAGATATATGCCCTACCTTTCTACCTGGAGGAGCTCTTCTCGAAACTGTTGTTGGATGAGATTCGCTTTGATGAGATCCTCCGCCAAACTTATGAGAAACAGGATTCATTGCAACACCTCTAACTCTAGGCCATTTCCTAGCTTTTCTCTTCCACTTATGATATGCTGCCCCAGCTTTTAGAAGAGGTTTTTCGATTCTGCCAGAACCGGCTGGAACTCCTATAGTAGCTCTACACTCTGCTAAGACTTCTTTAGTTTTACCGCTAGGAAGCTGTAGTATCACTCTGCCGTCAGTCTTGGCAAGCACTATTGCATAGCTTCCTGCTGTTCTTGCCAGTTTTCCTCCGTCTCCTGGAAGAAGTTCTATATTAGAGATCTTAGTACCCTCGGGAATGTATTTGAGAGGTATTATACTACCTAGGGTTATAGGAGACTTATCTCCTATAAACACCTTAGATCCTACTGAAATCCCTTCTACAGCTATGTTATAGAACTCAACACCATTTTCAAGAACTATATGTGCTAGAGGAGTCCATCTTCCTGGATCATGAACTATCTCCTTCACATATCCTGAGAGAACACCTGAGCTTGATACAAGCTTCTCTATAGGAGGATATTTTGCCGGTGCAACTCTGAGATGTGATGGCGATCTAAATGTAGGAGATCCTCTGCCAGCTCTCTGCTGTAGAATTCTCTTACCCATACAACCACCTCATAATACTCCTAGCTTGGTTGCTATGTCACTAGCCTTATATTCTCTACTCAGCTTTATATAAGCCTTCTTCTCCCCTGTTCTAGTTATGATTGTTCTAACTCTCTCAACCTTAACCTCGTAAAGTCTTTCAACAGCTTCTTTGATAACCTTTTTATTAGCTCTCCGATCTACTATTAATGTTATCACGTTCTCTTTCTCAATAAGAGATAGAGCTTTCTCCGATGTCACAGGTCTTATTATAACAGCTAGAGGATCAAGCTCGCTCATACGGATATCACCACATACTTCTCACTTAACATTTCTAGAGCAGGTTTTGAGATCATAGTAAGCCTTCCAGGAACACCTCCTGGAGCTAAATGCTGAATCCCAAGCCCTCCAGGCCATATCACATCAACACCAGGCAGGTTTCTGAAAGCTTTCACAGCAGGTGAATCCGGTGATGAGAGTATTACAAGAAGACTTTTAGGTTCTACGTATCTCCTACCTCTCATCTTACCTCTCCCAGCTCTTATTCTAATTCTCTCCATAACTCTCTCAATATCACTCCACAAACCTATCTTGACTAAGAACTCTCTGGCCGAGGATGTACTAGAGATCTTTTCAACGTCCTCGGACACCACTATAGGAAGACTTGAAATCTCTCTGGGGATCACATGCCCTCTCCTAGTCACCATATCAATTCTTCTTGTTGCTGCTAGAGCTGATACTATGGCTAGTCTCATCTCCTTTCTATTAATATCTTCATAAACTTTTTTCTCAACCTTCGGAGGGTGTGTTCTTCTACCTCCCCTAGTCATCGGAGCGAAAACAGCTCTCCCATTATCAAGCCTGGGAACTCTAGCAACACTATGATCAGCTCCCCAGCTCTCTCCAACCCTCCTCTTACCAGCCAGAGGATCCCTGCCTTGAGGTTGTACTCTCGCTGTAAATGCTGAGAGAAAAGCTCTTCTAATGAGATCAAGTCTTACAGGAGCTCCGAAGAGAGATGGCAGTCTCATTCTACCTACTTCAGATCCTTCTAGATTTATAATAGAAACTTCTCCTGGATCCTCTATATATGGAATTAATATTCTGAAGCTCATAGAAACACCCTACATCTTCGAATCAAGTGAGATGAATATAATCCTGGGAGGCTTGTCATATACTATAGAAGGAGGTCTTACAGGATATCTGAGTACTACAGGTCTCTTAGGAGGTCCTTGAATAGATCCTAGAAGCGCTACATAACTACTTCTAACCAACCCGTAATGTGGAAATCCTCCTGATGGATTTATCTTTGATGGATCGTTATCTATCATTATAATCCTCATATTATGTATAGTTCTTCTATGAAATCCCATTTGACCAGCTTGAGGAGCCTCCGAGATAGTACCTCTCCCAGGACTTCTAGCACCAATTCTTCTAGAGCCCTTCCTATGTTTATGCCATCTAGGAAGTTCTCTGACACCAAATCTCTTGATAACACCTTGGAACCCTTTTCCTTTCGTTACTCCTATTACATCAACAAATCCTCCTGCTGTGAAGACTTCTGATACTGAGATCTGCTGTCCTAAGATCTTTTTTGTATAATCTATTCTCTCATCAATTCTGCCTCCGCCCACGAGGATCTCTAGAAGATCCGGTTTCTTCTTCTCGAGACCTCCAGTGAGTTTTGGCTGAGTTGCCGCTATAACGGATACTCTAGCTATTCTACTTATATTCTCTTCTACGATCTTAAAGATCTTCTCATGATCATTGGGTTTGAAGGTTGATATCTTCCTATGTATCTCAAGCTCTTTAGAAGGTTCTATCCAAGCCTCTGTAAGGGTTGTAAGCCCGTATCCTGGTTTCTCTACGTAGAATCTAGCTGCTAGAGGCACTATAGGAGGTGTTTCTATAACTGTCATAGGGATGAATATCTCTCTACCATAGGTTGGACTGTTAGGTCTATCATCTATAATTATAGCATGAGTCATACCAACTTTGTATCCTAGAAACGCTAGTAGTCTAGGCTTCTCAAAATCTATATCAGGCCAACTCTTGATCCTAGGGATCAGTCTTGAAGCTCTTTTCCTAGGTCTTACTCCTAGACTTCCACGTCTTGGAGCACTCTGCTTCCTGCGAGCCATCTATGGTAACCTGCACTGGTATTAGATTTGGTAATTCAGCTTATATCCCTTTAGAAATATAGATCATGTTGTTAATAAGTGATAGAGTTATGAAGAGAGCTTCATAAGTTCTGATATTTCTAACACCCTGAAGAGGTGCTGTATTAATGCTGTAATTTGCTAATTCATTGAGATTCCATCCCTCTAGCTCGGCTATCTCATCAGGATCCTTGTCAGGAGACCCGAAAACTATGGATAGATCCTTACCCTTAAGATCTCGTACAATGCTTCTGGCAAGATCCTCTGTTAGATAGGATCCCTTACGAGTTGATATTATAATAAGCGAATTTCTAAATCTCTCTAGAGAACTCCTGAGACTGTTATTCACAGCTACATCATAAGACCAGTAATTATTCTTGAGAAAAACATCTTTCTCGATAAGATCAACTATCCTTCTATTTGAAACCGCTACAAGAACAATATCTCCTTCTCTCAGACTCCCGGTAAAATCTCTCGAAGAAGGCTTGAAGCAAAACTCACTCTCTAAACCCGCCTCTAGACAGATTACTTTTCTCTCTATCTTTGTAACCAAAGCCTCTCTAACATGATCCTTATCCAAATCCTCCTCAGATATCTGATTAGGAGTTGTAAGCGGAGGAAGAATTCCTACACCTCTCAAATCACGATCCAGAGGAATTATAAATCTCCTAAGGTAATGAGGTGTTCTCATGTAATCAAGGATCTTCTTAATAAATCGCATACTTCTATTACTTGAATCAGGATCCTTATATAAGCTGATCACATCAACTCTAAATATTCCACAAGCTCTACCAATAAGTCCTGCTACCATTGTTTTCTTTAGCAAACCCTTCTCAACATCAATTATAGAAGAAGGTATGTGAACAATCATCTTAAAATCTCTCCTAGGTATCATGTTAATAGCTTTCAGATTTTTCAAGAGTCCTCTTCCAATAAATTACTAGGTTTGCTATATTACAATTTATGTTAAAGCTGTGAAGATCTATAAATGATTCATTCCTAAAATCTTTTTATAAGCTGGAGAATCTCTATAGTAACCTAGGTGGTTTAACTGAGCTTTCTAACTAGCGAGTGCAGAGACCTTGATCCTAGAGCATGCCTGTGCAGAGCCCAGGAGAAGGAGAGAAGTCCTTCAATAGGTTGTAGAGATGATGAGGTGTGTTATGTATGTCTTAGATGTGGAAAATATTTCGGATACAGTTATCTAGTTCTCTCAGAGAGACTTGTTTGTCCTTGTTGTGGATATTCTGTTGTTGCTAAAGTTAGAAGAGCTAGTGGGAGAGTTGTAAGAGCTTACTAGAAGGCATAAGAAGAGTTCTCAAGATTGGAAAACTGATATATTTATAAATGCTTTCAATAGTATACTGAGTTTGGTGAATAATTATGCCTTGCAAACCTATTAAGATAGTTGACAGAACAACAGGAAAAGAAGTGGAGATTGCCCCTATAAAGATCTGGAGTGTAGGTCCTAGAGGAAGAAAAATGGTTAAACTAGGACTTTTCAAAAGTCCTGAGACCGGAAAATATTTTAGAGCAAAAGTTCCTGACGACTACGAGTGCTAGAGATATGCAAAGGATCTTCGACCATTTAAATTGAAAGCATAATTTATTTAATAGATCTGACAAACAATATTAATCCTTTTAATGATTTAATGATTCTCTTCTAATAAGAGGTCATATGATAATATTAAGAGGACAAGCTATTGCAGGCTATGAAGTGTATGAAAGAGATCTCGCTATCAAGCAAATCAGTCTAATGAAACATCTTCCACTTGCTCAAGATGTAGAGAGACTAAGAAAAAAGCCTAAATGCCGTATCACAGCCTATATCTGAAGATCCAAAGCTGTGTAAATGCAAACACTTATTATAAGATCTCTCTAGAGACTTTCCCATGAATATTTTTATACCTATCCGCAGATTTCTAGTTTGAGGATAGCAGATGTTCTTCATAATAGTAGTAGGATTAGCAGGTTCTGGCAAGTCAACTCTCGCATCAGCTTTTAGTGAGTGGCTTTCATCTCATAATCTGGATCCAGCTATTATAAATCTGGATCCAGCTGCTGAAAGCCTTCAGTATACTCCTGATTTTGATATTAGAAAATATGTTGATGCTAGAGATATAATGTATAGGTATAGGCTAGGACCTAATGGAGCTCTTATAACAGCTGTCGATCTCATGGTGAATCACGTGGATGAGATAAGAGAATTTATAGATGGTAGGAAGGCTAACTATTATATAATAGATACTCCGGGGCAGATGGAAATATTCGCATTTAGAGAGACAGGTCCTCTAATTCTCGATGAGATCATAGGTGATAGAAAAGCTGTCACAGTATTTCTAGTAGATTCATCTCTAGCCGTAAGACCTTCTTTCTTCGCTTCATCATTATTTCTGGCTCTCTCAGCCTATGCAAGGATCAGAAGACCTCAGATAGGTGTTCTCTCAAAAGCAGATCTATTTCCGGAAGAACAGCTTGAGAGAATAATCTCATGGTCAGAAGATCCCTATCAACTTCTAACAGATCTAAAGGAAGAAAGATTAGGACTAGTTGAAGATGTGATACTAGCTCTCGCAGAATCAGGTTCTCAATCTATAGAACTTATACCAGTGTCCTCAGTAACATGGAAGGGCTTTGACGAGCTCTACGCTGCAATACAAAGAGTGTTTGCGGGAGGAGAAGATTACTATACTGAAGAACCCTCTGAGTTCTTCTAAAAATCTTATAATGGAAGCTCTAGAAGTAGAATTCTCAGAGATATATAGATCTTTCTGTTCATTCTTAGATGTTTCTACCCATTTCGATCTGGGAAGATGTATCTTCTTCTATGGTGAGAAATCCTCTCGTACTAGAAGTCTGTTGCTCTCAACATGTTAATAAGCTCTCTAATGGTAATAATAAACCAGGCTAAGGTGTATGCCTAAGAAAAGAGAGAGTAGAGGTAGAAGAAAAGGAGATAAAGGATATATAGGAAGAATACAATGCGATCAATGTGGAGCTCTTGTTCCAGAGGATAAAGCTATCTGCGTGACTAGAATGTACACACCAGTAGATCCTCAGCTAGCTATAGAGCTTGAGAAGAAGGGCGCTCTAATACCTCGATATCCTGTTAAAAGATGCTATTGCGTGAGCTGTGCAATATTCATGGGCATTATCAAGGTCAGAGCTGAGGAGGAGAGAAAGATACCTCCGAAAAGATCTGCATTATAGTAAGACTGTATCTTTATACTATTTAGAGCATATTATTTCTTAGGATCTTCTGTCCAGGTGTTTAAAATGACAAGACTAGCAGTAATAGACTACGAAAGCTGTCATCCTGATAAATGCGGTGGAATGCCTTGTGTTAGATTCTGCCCAGTGAATAGAGGTGGTACGATAGCTATTGAACCTAGTAAAGAAAAAGAAGGAAAACCTGTGATATATGAGGCTACATGTATAGGTTGTGGAATATGTGTTAAGAAATGCCCCTTTGAAGCTATAAGCATATTAAATATACCTGATGAATTGGAGAAGAAGGTAATCCACAGATATGGTGTGAATGCATTCAAACTATATGGTCTCCCCACACCCGTTGAAGGAGGGATCGTAGGGATTCTGGGTAAGAACGGTACTGGAAAAACCACAGCACTAAAAATACTTGGAGGAGAGATCCTTCCTAACCTAGGAGATTATACCAGACCTGCTGAGAAAGATGAGATCTTAAGAAGATTCAGAGGATCAGAGATCTATAACCACTTCAGAGATCTTTTCAATAAAAAGATCAGAGTCGTACACAAAATCCAGAATATCGAGATTATACAGAGATATATTAAAGGAAGAGTCAGAGAAATCCTATCGAGAATAGATGAAAGAGGTCTTCTAAAGGATCTTGTGGAAAGGCTTATGATGCATAATATGATCGATAAGGATGTGAGAGAACTGAGCGGTGGAGAGCTTCAGAAACTAGCTATATCAGCAGCTCTTCTCAGAGATGCCAATCTATATCTTTTTGATGAACCATCATCATATCTAGATGTAGGTGAGAGACTTAGAATAGCTATGAGTATTAGGGATTTTATTCCGAAAAATGCTAGAACTCTGGTTGTAGAACATGATCTAGCAGTTCTCGACTATATATCAGATTATGTTTCCATAGTATATGGAGAGCCTGGAGTTTACGGGGTTTTCTCCAGGATCTACGGTGTTAGTGTTGGTATTAATAACTTCCTTCAAGGTTATTTACCTTCAGAGAATATGATGATCCGTAGAGAGCCTATAAGATTTCTAGATAAAGAAGCTTCAGAAGATTATAGAGGTGATAAAAAGATTTTAACAGGTTGGAGTAGACTTAGGAAAAGTATTGGAGGGTTCTCTCTGGATGCTGAGGAAGGAGAGATCTATAGGTCTGAGATCTTAGGAGTTCTAGGACCCAATGCTATTGGAAAAACCACCTTCATAAGAATAATAGCTGGCGAGATAGAACCAGATGAGGGTTTCACACATACTACAGGTCTTAGAATAAGCTATAAACCCCAGTTTATATCAATAGCATCAGTAGGAGGATCTGAGGATGAAACCGTTGAAGAATATATTAGAAGAGAAGCTCCAGATCTCCTCCAACAGGAGAGCTGGCTATATGTAGATGTTACGAGAAAACTTGGGATTCATAAAATGCTTACGAAGAAACTTGAAGAACTGAGCGGTGGAGAGCTTCAGAAGATAGTTATTGCTAGAAGTCTCGCTAAAGATGCAGATATATATCTTCTAGACGAGCCTTCTGCACATATAGATGTTGAAGATAGGATCACGATCTCTAGAGCTATTAGAAGAAGTGTGGAGAATAGAAATAAAGCTGCCATAGTAGTGGATCATGATCTAAGTATAATTGATTTCATAGCAGATAGAGTTATAGTCTTCAGTGGAGAGCCTGGTGTTAGAGGTCTTGCTTCAAGTCCTACAGGTCTTAGAAAAGGTATGAATAAACTTCTCTCACAGCTTAAAGTCACCTTTAGAAGAGATCCTAAGACTAGAAGACCTAGAATGAATAAACCTGGAAGTTATTACGATAGACTTCAGAAAGAAATTGGAGAGTACTACTACACTCCTAAGGAGGAGACTGGGGAAGAATGATAAGGTTTAGATGTTTTCTAATTCTCTAGAGAGCCTACTAGGATCTCTTATCAAGATGGTTATCTTCTCACCGTATTCCAAGACTCTTCTAAGCTTCCCAACTATATTCATGCATTCTTCTTGGTTTTCAGAATTTTCACAATACCCGCTAATTCTATCAATATACTTCTCAAGCAAGCCTTCTACAGGATATATCTCATCTCTGGCATCAGGACCTGGATATATCTCGATCCCTAGCTCAGGTATTTCAATGATAGCATGCCTAGATTTAAGAATATATCTTCTTAGATCACTTGGATTCTCTATTCTTAATATGATCTCCTCAGGACCGTACTCTAATGGTTGGATCAGGTGTTCATCAGAGTGTTTGTACCCGCAGAAATCGCATGATATAGATCTCACCTCAACCAATCCTATCCTTGTCTGAATCCTCTTAACTCGGTGCCAGGCTTCTCTACCGCATACAGGGCATGTTGTTTTCTCTTCAATATACGCCTCCTCCATATCTCTACAACATATTTCTTATATAAAAGATAGAGATAAATAATTATTGATGATTTGGTTCAGCTATGTGACAGGACCTAACGGGCCTAGCGTAAGGATCATCTATACAGCTGTAGCTTATATAGGTTCTAGAAAGGAGGTTGAACTAGTTGGAGAGTTTCTAAAGTATAGGGAGAGCTTTGATGTTGATATTTTATGTATCAATGGATATAGGGATCTCTATTATCTGGCTCGCATAGATCCAGATCTGGTTGATGTTCTGAAGAATAGCGGGGAATGCGCGTTAGTGATCTCTGCTAGGACGAAAGCTATGGGGAGCAGATGAAATGGAGGAGAGGAATTTCATAGTCCTAGGCCTAGATTTTTCTACGATCCCGCTTGTAGCGGAAATCTGCTCGAGGTATTTAAAAAATATTTTGGTAATAGATCAATCTATCGAGCCAGGATTGTATACTGGAACATATTTATCAGGAGGATTCTCTGTAGAGAAAATCTATGTATTTTTTGATAGGAGTAGTGGAGATATTTTAAGAGAGTTAGGTGCAGATGTTAAATGTCTAAAGCCTAAAATTAGGGAGGCTAAACCAGGAGACTTATTCTATAAAGCATCTTGTTGGATGAGAAACTTGGAAGTCTGGTGGCTTCCAAAAGATCTTTCTGAGATATGTTTTGTAGAAAACGGTGTCGGTAGATTCGTTAGAGAGAAGATCTTGGGAGGATGTGCTGAGTATACATTCTATACTCCTAGGAAGATAGATGCCGAGAGAAGAATCATGGTTCTGAGAAATGGAAGAATAATCAAATACAAAAAGATCTTTGCATCATACCCCTTAACCAAGCTCTTAGAAGTGGTTCGAGGCATAAGAATTGATGAAGAGATCTCTAGAAGTATCTCATTATTAAGATGGGTTGGTGTTATCAGCATAAATTTTGGAGTTAGAGGTGTCGAACCTGAGTGGGATATGGTTTCCCATGCTACGAGAGCTTCTAGAACTCATCTCTTCATCATAGCATCCAGGATCTACAGAGGATCTGCTCCTGAAGGTTTTTACACCCTGAATTTACAAATGAGTTTTTGCGATAGAAATCCTCCTCCACCAGATGCTATTTCTAGAGGTGCTGCTGAAGCTAGGTGGGCTAAGCTTCTTGAGAGTAGGGAGAGCATTGTTTTGGAGAGAGAAAGTGTTATATCTCACATGATCCCCTACGGTTTGAGAGAGGAAGATGTGAAAATAGTTAGAGAAATTCTTTCAGAGAATAACATCCACATCCTAGGCATAAGAGGCTTGGGAAAAAGTGCAGGGGTTTATGAACAGTTAAACATGTCTAAAGATCTCATAAGCTCTATTTAAATACTGATTGAGATAAAAGCTATTCAATTCGGGTGGAGTTCTTGTATCAGTGGAATCCTCGATGGGTGAGAATTAGAGTGAGTATAGAGGGTAGAACTATAGAGACTTGCAGAGATACCACTACAGGTCTTATAATATGCCCCATATGCACGGATATAAGCCGTATATGTCCTAGCGATAGAGAATATGGTAGTATCACACCTGATAAGGCTGTGTACTTCTTCACTGAAGATGATCTAAGAAATCATATTGAAGCTCATTCTAGAAGTAGTGAATGGGGTAAGATCACAACGTTTACCGAGGAATCTGAGGAAGAAGAGGAGGAAGAAGAGTGATCTATCTTATATCAAGCTTCACAGAAGATATAATAGATCTTGGTGGAGAGAAGAGGAAAAGCTTAGGAGGCCCAGCTCTCTACGGAGGTTATACGCTACATATTCTTGGAAATAGATTCATTATAGAAACCTCTCTAGACTCCTATCTAAGAGAGATCCTTGAGAGAGAATATCCTCAATTATCTAAAGTAATTAGAATTAATAGATCTTGCGAGAAACATTTTATATTCAGACATTTCTACAGAGCTTCTAGAAGGATCTCATATCTAGATGAGGAGGGTTGCGAGATAGATTTTGATCTTGAAAGCTTTGAGAAGAGTGGGATCTCTTTCATAATAATCTCTCCAGTGTATAGAGAGATCTCTCTATATAATCTCGAGAGAATAACGAAAATCGGAATTCCTGTAGCAGTAGATCTTCAAGGTTTTGTGAGGTATACTGATAATGATAAGATCATAAGAACTAGTATAGGCATAGATCTTCTGAAGAAATTTTATAGGGTATCACTGATTCATGCAGGAGTTGAAGAAGTTGAGGAGCTGTCAAGAGATCCTTTAGAGTCTCTAGATATAATAGCGAGAATCACCAAGGCTATGATAGTGGTCATATCTATGGGGAGAAGAGGTTTTCTCTCAAGAGTGGATGGAGAAGGGGTGTATCATGTTGAAGCTTTAATGGGTGGTGTCAGCGGTGATGAAACAGGATGTGGAGATATACTTCTAACATCTCTGCTATCATCTATCTTGAAGGGTTTTAGTATATCTGAAAGTCTTAGAATAGCGTCTTTTGTAGCGGGTTTGAGAGTCTTAAGAGGATTTCCTTTTCATATAGATCTCGAGGAAATCATAGGTAATATTGATAAAATTGGTATCAGAAAGATCTCTTAAGATTCGAATCTTTTAGAAAACATCCTAGAAAAACTCCTTTCAGACCTTCTCCACAACCTCTATGAGGTATCTCTTGATTATGAGGGCATTTGGATGGATGTCCTAGCATTATACAGAGCTTCTCCACGGCTTCATAGGGGAGAAGATAATCGATCTTTGAAGCGATCTTGCAGGCATCATCAGGATCCAATCCTAATACCTTATGGAAGAAAATCTCAATTACACCATGAGACCACATAACATTCTCAAGACTTTCTAAACCTTTCTCGGCTATAGTATACCTACCACGATCTATCCTGGAGACAAGACCTTCATCAATAAGTTTTGTAACATACTCATGTGCTGAGGAAGGCTTTACGCCAGCTCTATTATAGATATCTCTAAGTCTTAGACTGCTTACACCTTTCTCCAGCATCTCACTCCTCATAATAGCCAGGTACTCATAGATTCTTCTGCTTTTCAGAATCACTCCCATGAATATTAGAGAATACTAAAATTAAAATATATAAATCAATCTTGTCTCATAACCGCCTCTATAGGGTACATCTCTCCCGAGGATAAGATCACTATAATAGTATATTGCACGTTATTCTTTAATTTATCTACGCAATCAGTTGCATTGAAAACCACGCTAAGAGTAGTGTTGGCACCACTCTCCAGAGACCTACTCTTGGGTGATAGAAAATAGGTTGTTTCACATGAGGGAATACCCTTAATATATGCTTTCTGGAATTGAATCGTTGTTGCTCCAAGATTTCTCACGGTGACATTGAGAATGGCTTGCGTACTGTTTTTTACAAAGATCACATCTTGGAAAATCTGGATCTTGTCTGAGGATTTTATTGATGTGTAGAGAACTCCATAGATCCATGTGATAGCTAGAAGAGCTATGCTTATTACCACTGCTACAAGAATTATTGTAGTTATGAGAGAATGAATCGCTTTCAAGTATATTTTCATCCATATAAGGCATCCTATAAAGAGGTTAATAAGTTCTAGTATGAGATTAGAGCTTATTTTCTTATCCAAGCATGCTGTTGAAAAGCTTTATAACGGGATCCTCTACATAGGGGTTTTTAATATATATTCTTCTACTCTCTGATATCAGGCTGAGAAGATATTCTTTCTTTTCAACAACCTCTCCTATGATCTCAGCATCTATACCTTTTTCTCTGAGAGCTGAGAGAGCTTCATCAACTCTATCTCTAGGTACACATGCGAGAAGAGATCCTGAGCTAAGCATCTTAAGAGGGTCTATACCCATAGCTTCGGAGAGCTCTCTTGTCTCTTGAGATATAGGTATTCTCTCTATGTAAACCTCTATTGATTTACCTGATGCATAGGCTATCTCTGCAAGTCCTGCAATGATCCCGCCCTCCGTAGGATCATGCATAGAGGAGGGAATACCTTTTGAAGCCAGTGTTAATGCTTCCTCTAATACTGATATTTTATTATAATACTCCGATGCTCTTCTAATAACACTCTCACTAACACCCTTCTCTAAGAGTATCTTCCTAAAGTCTCTTGCTAGGATTGCCGTACCCTCTATACCTGCTGTCTTAGTCATTATAACAAGATCTCCTGTCTTAGCACCTCTTGTGGTAATCACTTTATCGCTAGACCCTATGCCGAAAATAGTTGAAACTATCACAGGTCTTTTCACAGCATCTGTATACTCTGTATGTCCTCCAACAATGGCTATTGAAAGTCTTTCTGCGGCTTCGTGGATCTGTCTTGTGATCCTATCTATCTCGCTTTCTGTGGTCTGGGGTGGTAGGAATATATTTACTGAAGCCCAGGACGGTTTCACCCCTCTCACCGCTATATCATTTGAAGGAATCATGATCCCTAGGAACCCTAGTAGATCTAGAGATCCTGTTATAGGATCAGTATGAACTACTAGAGCAAGACCTCCTCCGATATCTATGATTGCAGCATCTTCTCCTACGCTCCCTCCAACTATGACCTTAGGATCTCGAGCACCTGTTCTTGAGAGTATGAGTCTATTAAGCTCTTCAGGTGTGAGCTTACCTATTCTCATTCTCCGAGAATCCTCTAGATCTAGTTTTCCTTACACATATCTTCAAATTTGATTCTGGAGATCTCTACAGCAATCACGTGATAAGGATTATCTTCGTAATTCTTATTCAGCCAATCAATATTCATATCTATGATCTGTCTAATGATATCACATGGGTTTATCTCTTCTAAAAGCCATTGAGGAATCGATCCAAAATTAATTCTGGAAGCTCTGAAATTTAGAAAGGGAAGATTATCATCGATATTTTTAGAGATCACTAAAGGTCCTGCTCTATCTATATAATAACTAGCATTATAAGTGGATCCTATGAGAACACCGTAATCCTCTCCTGGAGGTATGAACATAGTGATCTCTCTTAGAAAGTCTGTTAAAGTTATCTCACCACGTGAAAATCTTCTGAGGAGAATATCAAGTTTTTGAGACAAATGAGATACACCATGCTGTCTTGCTCTAGGATGGAGTTAGAAATATTCTTGCAACAGCTACCGCTGCTGTGAATGATGCTGTGATCAGAAATACGAGGAGAGGTTTTAATTGGATGAGAGGTTCCACATCTCTATAGAATGATACAAGACCTGCTGCTGTGACAGGTCCTGGACCTTCTTTCTTTCTTCTAACACTCATTGTAATACCCATCTATTAATCTATCAGGAGAGCTTATAACACTAACTAAGTTTCATGTAGATGAAGAGGATTATCATGATGAATCCCAGCATATACCCAATCAAGTTTACAACCAGAGAATCACTAGAGCCTAGAGGAGTTCTAAACATTCTCTTGCTGAATGGATAGAAGAGAGCTACTCCTCTATATGTGATCAGATCACCTAATATATGAGATATATATCCTATGATAAAGCCTGCGAGAACAGGTTTCAGAAGATCTGGAGGTGCTCCAAATAAGGTGAGAATCACATAGATCGTGATCGATATCACTATCAAAGAAGTTATATTATGGAGAAAAACCCTGTGCCTGAACCTAAGATCCATATCAGGAGCTGTAGATCCTACTAATCCTCCTAAGACCACTAAAACTGTTTTTTCCAGAGGAAGAGTAAATCCTGCTAGAACACTCATGCCGATTCCAAACATCAGATGAGCAGATCTCTTCATCAACACACCTTAGAATATATCACTCGAAAATATTAACTACAAAAGATCTAAAAAAGAACATGATTCTAACCCCTTCAATTCCTATCCAGACCACCTAAATCCCACCAAAGATCTGAGGTTAAACGGAATCCCCTGAAACCCTAAGACGGTTGTCATCCCATGAACGGAGATCATCTACATAGAATGATTGCCCCACCCCTCATTTTCACATGGAAGTATGCTGGATTAATAATTTGTATAGAGAAATCATATATGATTTGCATTCGTTGTATTAGTTATTTGTTGTCATAATACTGATCTCAGACGATCGATTATCATCATAAAATATTCTAACCACAAGATCTTAGATCATTTTGATTTGGGTCCCTAGAACAATCTTTTAGATATCTCCATAAGAAACAAGGGGGTGTGGGGGTCGGCGAATAGGTTATCAGTTCAATATCTTGAGAAGGAGAGGATAATTTGGATTAGGTGGAAAAAAGAAGATGTTTATAAAGATATTTCTTGAATCAAGAGGTTGTTAACCCCTTCATTTCCTGTGGAGACCATTTTAAGCCCACATCTTTTTATCTTCTCAAAACATGTTTTCTCTAAGCCCCTATAAGTTCTCTATCAATTTCTATGAGATATTCTCTAGATACAATTCTTTCTCCCGAGATTTTCACACCCTCAAGCTCTAGAAGTTTTTTCTTAAGATCAACACCAAGGCTATAGCCTCCGATCCTCAGATCACTCATTACAACCCTGTGGCATGGTATCACTATAGGATTTTTATTCTTCTTAAGAACAGATGCAACCTTTCTAGGATGAACTCCTACGACTCTTGCTATAGAGCCATAGGTTGTAACCCTGCCTACAGGGATTAACTGAACTAATGTTAGAATCAGAAAATCTCTATCGTGATCTCTAGATCTCTTCATCGTAGATCTAGACATTTAATTCTAGCCTCTGAAAAAAGATATATTAAGACTTATTAATTGCATCTTCAAAATTTGGTGTAGTGTGCCAGATGGAAATCGATATCAGAGCTATAAATAGAATATAAAATATTCGAATAGATTATAAGCTTAGAACTATGAAATCTATCTATAGAAGCTGATGAAGAAAGAAAAATTTTAAACGAGGTAAAAGAAGTTGTTAAATATAAGCTTTGAAGTGTATATAGAAGAGGAGATGAAACATGAGATCTGTTAGGAAAGCAGTTTCACCCTTAATAGCAACTATAATTCTCATAGCAGTCACCCTAACAGTAGCAGTCATAGTGATAGCATGGATCACCGGGATATTCGGAACAACAACAGGCCCCACTGAAAAACTTAAAATCTTCCAGGATGCCAGACTTGTAGTTAACCAAACCGGCAACTATGTGAATTTCTCAGTAACCATTAAGAATGAAGGTACAACTATCGTGACATTTAACAGAGTCTATATTAAAGAGCTACCTTCCTGTAGCACCACTTCTCCCACCGACATAAAACTATCAGGTGGTAAGACTCAACTCCCAAGTGGTGATGATGGAACTTTAACGGTTCAGTTCACCAATTGTCAGGTACAGCCTGGTATAACATATAATGTTGTTATACTCACGAACGCTGGTAATGCGTATACGGTTCCTGTGACTGCCGAGCTTGGCGGGTGATTTAGCCAGTATTTATTTTCTAAATAATTTTTTCTAGATATTTTATAGTGTGTTTTTGATGTGGAGGGTTAGGATCTCTAGATCTATTGTTCTCGGCTATGTTTCTCTTATTATTAGATTCCTTTCTTCTCTTCTCTTCTCTATTATTGTCGTTAGATCTCTTTCTTCATCTGAGTTCTCTGTCTGGGTTTTCGGGTTTTCTATTCTTCCTCTATTCTCTATGGGTTACGATTTCTGGGGCTGGATCTATGCTCGTAGATATGCTCTAGGTATTAGATCAGCTCTTTACGCAGGTGTTATTCTAAATGTAGTTTACGCTGTTCTATCATCCTCTATTCTCCTGCTTCTCTCAGGTTATTTGCTAGGATATTTAGGCTCTCAATACATTTATCTCTCATTATTTGTTTTCAATCTCTCCTTGAGTGCTCTAGCATCTTTCGCCTCCTACACCTCCTCAACCCTCAGACCTGATATATTTCTTTCATCATCTCTTGTTTTTGAATTATCTAGAGTTGCCACAGCTGCTATCTTGATAAGAGCTCTGAAGATGGGGCTTTCAGGAGCTATACTCTCTCCTGCGATAGCATCACTCATATCATCTTTATATATAATAATTCTTCTGAGAAGATCAGGTCTTCTAAAGTTTTATCTAGATCACGTATGGAGAGAGATTATAAATACGCTGAGAATGTCTGTAGCAGGTGTGGCAGGTTCTATAGCGAGTGTTATGTGGAATCTTGACAGGATCTTCTTAACCATAATATCCAAATCCTATGAAGCAGTCTCATACCTAGGAGTAGGATACTCTTTGAGAGGTATTATAATTCAACTAACATCAGTTCCTTCCACAGCTATATACGCTAAACTTCTTGAGGATAGCAAGTATCCTCTCAAGGATCTCACGATGCTCACACTCTCTATATCGATACCATCTCTAGCAATAATGATCCTTCTCTCTAAACCTTTAATATCTCTCTTAAACCCTCTCTACATCAATGCTTTCATGATAACTTCTATAATGATATTCGAAGGATTCATATCATCACTCTCCTCTCTCATGATATCGATAGCTACGGGAATTGATAGAAGAGATCTTCAGGCTGAGAATCTTAGAGGATTTCTCTCATCCTCCATAGCCAGAGTCAGGATCGCAAATTTCATAAGAGCTACAGTATTCTCAATAACATCTCTAGCGTACTCTATAACACTCTCCCTCAGAATCCTCCCGGAAAATCCTCTGCTCTCTATGCTTATAATATCATTACTTCTTCTGATACTCTCAACATCATACATGTTCTTCTCACTATCTGAGATGAGAAAATATGTGAGAATAGGATTAAAATTAGGAGATCTAATCCCTATAATAATCTCATCAACTATGGCGATATTATATCTCTCTCTAGTGAAAGCCTATGACATAGTTATACTCTCTGTATGGAGAGATCTACCTATCCTTCTAATTCATGGACTCATAGCTCTAGGTATCTACATACTAGCTCTCTATATACTATCCGACTGGTTCAGATACTTCATAAGAAGATATGTGTTAACTCTCGTACAAAAATTCTAGCCACAAGATCTCTTTACGATCTCTTCTGGAGTCTCATCCTCTAAGATCCTCAGCCAATCCACGTATAGAATCTCACATTTTTCCTCTCCTGATATTATTCTTAAGATCCTCTCTACAGCTCTATCAAGATCTTCTTCCAAGATCTCACATATTTTAAAAGGATCCTGTTCTTCAACTGCGTTATAAAGACATACACCTAGTATCTCAGCCTCCACATTCTCCAAGATCTTCTCCTTAGACCAGCCTCTCTCACAAAGTCTTCTTGCAATAATCCTAGGATCCGCTCTAAGAACAAATAATCTCCATAAGATCCCTGGCTGTATTATCTCCGCATAATGACTGTCAACAATAATATATCTATTCTTATTCTCTTCACAGATTCTTCTCAGAAAGCTATTTATCTTATCAGGATCTGCAATATAAGAATCTCTCTCATGATCATAGCCTTGGTATAGTTTTTCCTCTAAAATCTTCTGAGATAGATCTATGTATACACCATTTAGAAGTGTAGAGAGTTTTCTTGAGACATAACTCTTCCCAACACCAGGTGTTCCTGAGACTCCTACTATGATGCACAAGATCTATCACTTCTCATAGCCTAACTTCTTTCTCAGAATAGAATTAACCTTTTCAGGATCTGCTCTTCCTTGTGTGAGCTTCATCACCTGGCCTACGAGATAGTTTATAGCCTTAGGATTTCTTCTCGCATCTTCAACAGCCTTAGGATTCTCTCTCATAACTCGATCGATTAGCTCTTCAAGGATCTGATCCTCTGAGACAACAGTTATATTTTTCTCTTCAACAAGTTTTCTAGGATCTATTCCCTCGAACATTACTCTGCCAAGAATCTCCTTCAGAATCTTTATACTTATGATCTTCTTATCGAGAAGATCTAGAAGCTCCGCAATCTGCTCAGGTCCTGCTTTCACGAGATCAAATCTTCCACCGGCTTCATTAACTCTACCTAGAAAATCATTTATAAGAAGATCTGCAACCTTCCCAGGATTCTTATAGATTCTCACAACATCTTCAAAGAATCTTGCAAGCCATTTTCTCGAGACGAGAACCCCAGCTTCATATTCAGAGAGCTTGTACTTCTCTTCAAATCTTCTCTTCATAATCCATGGAAGCTCTGGCATAGAACTTCTTATCTTTTCTATATACTCTTCTGATATCTCTAGAGGAGGTATGTCTGGCTCTGGCATGTATCTGTATTCCTCCTCGAACTCTTTATGTCTTGCAGATACAGTGCTTCCTGTGATATCATCCCAATGTCTTGTCTCTCTTCTTATCTTTTCACCACTTTCTATAATTCTCTTCTGTCTGAGAATCTCGTATCTTATAGCTCTATCAAGATCCTTTAAAGATCCTATGTTCTTTATTTCAACTCTCTCTCCACCTTCTACAGATATGTTCGCGTCAACTCTGAAAGATCCCTCTAGAGAAGGATCTGTTATATCAAGATGATCCGCAAGCTCTAAAAGTTTTTCAACAAATTTAACAGCCTCCTCAGCACTTTCAAGATCTGGTTCTGTGGCTACCTCGATTAGAGGGATTCCAGATCTGTTGTAATCTATTAGAACATAAGAGCTTTTCCAAGGATCTCTCTCCGGATAGACTATCTTCGCAGGATCTTCTTCTATATTAATTCTTCTTATACCAATCTTCTTTCTAACACCTCCAACCTGGATCTCTAGAGATCCTCCGTAAGCTATAGCTGAGATCCTACCATATGTGAATTGAGATATCTGATAGCCCTTAGGAAGATCTGGATAGAAGTAGTGTTTTCTCGAGAAGATAAGATGAGAAGAGATCTTAGATTCGAGAGCTAGCGAGAGCATTAAAGCCTTCTCAATAACATAAGAATTAGGCTTGGGAAGAACCCCTGGAAGTCCTAGACATATTGGACATATGTTTCTATTAGGAGGAGATCTCCTATAATCTGAGGAGCATGAGCAAAAGAGCTTAGTCTTAGAAGATGTGACTTGAAGATGTATTTCAAGACCTATTACAGCTTTCATAGTCAACCCTCTACACAGCCTCCTGAGGTAGTAGATTATAAAGCCCTGTCTTAAGCTCTGAAGCTCTTGCAAGCATTAAAAGATCCAGATCTCTTCCTGGAATAGATGTCAGCTGAATCCCTATAGGAAGTCCTCTCACAAAACCAGCTGGAATACTTATAGCAGGTCCTCCTATGAGATTAGCTATAACAGTCTCCATATCTGCTAGGTAGAGGAGCATAGGATCTTTAGATGTGTCGCCTATTTTAGGCGCTGGGAAAGGTGTTGTAGGAGATACAATAGCTGTTGCATCTCTAAGCATATCTCTTATTTTATCTCTTAGAATCCTTCTAATCTTAAGAGCTTTAATATAATACTGTTCGTAGTATCCCACGCTAAGAACATGAGATCCTAAAATGATTCTCTTCTTAACCTCTTTCCCAAACCCCTCACTCCTAACCTTAGACATGTAATAGCTCCAGTGAGTATTCTCAACATCTTTCATAAGACCGTATAAGATACCTTGATATCTAGCTAGATTAGAGCTTGCCTCAGCAGTAGCGATCACATAATATGCTGGAAGGGCATAAGAAGCTTCTGGAAGAGATCTCTCTATAACATCTAAGCCCTCAGAAGAGAGTTTATTGAGATATGAAGAGATTGTAGTTACAACATCTTTCTCAACCCCCTCCCAAAGCTCTTTGATCATTATAAGAGTTTTTCCCCTCAGAAACCCTGGATCTACTTTCTCAACATAAGAGCTAAAGCTTTTCACACCATGATCTACCGAGGTAGGGTCTAGAGGATCTAATCCTGATATAACATCCATGAGAATAGAAGCGTCAAAAACGTTGCGAGTCATAGGACCAGCTTGATCTAATGAAGATGCGTATGCTATGATCCCGAATCTACTCACAAAACCGTAAGTAGGCTTAAAACCTGTGATCCCAGTATATGAAGCAGGATTTCTTATAGAACCTCCCGTATCTGTCCCCAGAGCAGCATGAGTCATATAGGCTGAGACGGCAACAGCAGAACCTCCCGAACTTCCTCCAGGCACATGCTCTCTATTCCAGGGATTTCTAGAAACTCCAAAATAGCTTGTCTCATTTGTAGATCCCATGGCAAACTCGTCTAAATTTGTTTTTCCAATAATCACCCCACCAGCTTCTTTTATTCTAAGCACTATCGTGGCATCATAGGGTGGTGTATAATTTTCGAGAATTTTAGACGCGCATGTTGTTCTTATACCCTTAGTAGATATATTATCCTTCACAGCTATCAGAACTCCTGATAGAACTCCTCTTCTCTCGATAGATCTCTTCAGATCTTCTAGAACCTCTTTTAGAGGTCTTAGCGTTATGTACGCTCTTAGATCATTCTCATATCTTCTAATGTTCTCATAAACTCTATACACTTCTTCTTCGCATTCTGAAAAACTATTGATACATAGATCTCTTATTTCGCGAAGTGATCTAACTTTCAACTACCTCTCCTCTACAGTTTTCGGAGCTTTTACAAATCTACCTTCAATTCTACTAGATCTAGCCAACCATTCGAAGATCTCTTCGCCCATGTCTACAACAAGATCTTCTCTGACAGGGTTAGATTTCTCCCATACATGAAATAAAGGCTCTACAGGTCCTAGCTCGATCTCGTCGAGTCTTCTAACCAGCTTCATAAGGGTTTTTATCTCGCCTAGAAGCTCTTCAAACTCTTTTTCATTAACATCGATCATTGCAAGTCTAATACTTCTCCTAACCATCTCAGCTAGATCTCTGTCCTCGCTCATAAAGGTATTACTCCCCAAACTATTTCTCTGAACAGACTTTTATTAGCATCTATTAACAGCGTTTAGATAGTATTCTACGGCTCTACCTATGATCTCTTTGTAGGAACCCAGATAACTCTCAGGCTTGAGAAGCTTCTCTATTTCTTCTATGGAAAAATATCTTCTAATAAGATCATCTTCTAAGAGAATATCCTTAAAATCTCTCTCAGAGGAGATAGTCTTCATGCTTATTTCATGAAGTTTTCTGAAAGCTTCTTCTCTTGATACTCCTCTCTCTACTAGCTTGAGCGCTATTCTCTCGCTAAATATCACACCTCTGCTAAGATTGAGATTTCTCTCGATAGATCTCTTATCAATCTTAATCTCTTCTAATAATCTTGTAAAATCTTCTAGCATCTGATCTATTGTTAGAAAGAGATGAGGTATGAGAATCCTTTCAGAACTCATATTAGTGAGATCTCTTTCATGCATTATAACTATGTTCTCCAGAAAAGCTGTAGAAAGAGATCTGGCAACTCTAGCTAGACCTGAGATTCTCTCAGATCTCATGGGATTTCTCTTATGAGGCATGCTACTACTATCATACCCTTTAGAGAGCTCGTAAACCTCGTTAATCTCGCTTCTACTTAGCTCTCTTATCTCTAAAGCAAACCTATCTATCTGAGATGCTAAAATAGCCATAATGAATGCTATCTCTGCGAAACCGTCTCTAGAATAGATTTGTGTTGATATCTCGTGAGTTGGAAGACCTATATATTTTGAGAAAAGTTTCTCAATCTCAAGACCTTTATCCTCCCATGCTCCCATAACTCCTACGGCTCCAGAGATCTTACATTTCAAAACTCTTTTCTCGCTATCACAGATCCTTTCATAAGATCTAGAGATCTCATAGAGATAGTTTGCAAATTTAAAACCTAATGTTATAGGCTCGGCATGCTGTCCATGAGTTCTTCCTATAACAATTAGATCTCTATAATAATTGGAGAGATCTGCTAGTCTCTCCAGGATTCTTCTAAGCTTGCTCTTGATCACTTCTAGAGATTCTCTCAGAATTAAAATCCAAGCACTATCGATAATATCACCGCTACTAGCTCCGTAATGAATGAACCTGCCACAATTACCGCACTCTCTTTCTATGGCACTTATCATAGCGTTTATTTCATGACCGTATAATTTCTCGTAGGCATTGATCTTCTCAGGATTTACATTCCTAGAACACTCTAGAAGTTCTCTATAACATTCAGATGGTATTACTGAGAGCTCTGAGAGAGCTCTTGCTAGTGTCATTTCCACCTCTATATATTTTCTAAGAATATTCTCTCGAGAGAAGATCCTTCTCATCTCATTAGATCCATATCTCCATTCAAATACGCATACTTCACTCATATAGATCTCCTATATTCTAAAATTTCATATTCTACTTATACAAAAATATGTTTGAGAGTATTGAGAGAGATAGTCTGTGATCTGAGGAGTGTAAGAGCTATACTGATCGCAGGAATGCCAGGATCTGGAAAAAGCCTTGTATCAGATGTAGCAAGAGAATGTGGTTTACCAGTATATGTTATGGGTGATGTTGTCAGAGAAGAGATCCTGCGAAGAGGTCTAGAGCCTTCCCCTGATAATTTTAGAAAGATTGCTTCAGATCTAAGACTTGAGAAAGGATCTGATATAATAGCTAGGCTTACTCTTTCAAGAATATGTGAAGCAGGTATTAAAAAAGATATTATTATTATAGATGGAATAAGATCTCTTGACGAGCTGAGATTCTTTAAAAACCACTTCAAAACATGTATTATACTTGCTGTTCATGCAAGTCCTAGAACCCGTTTTATGAGGCTTTATAAAAGAGGGAGAGAAGATGATCCCAGGACTTGGAGTGATTTTGAAGCTAGAGATCTTCAGGAGCTTTCCATAGGTATAGGATCAGTGATTGCTCAGGCTGATATAATGCTTGTCAATGAAGGAGAGGATCTAGAGAGTTTCAGGAGGTCAGTTAGAGAGGTTATAGAGAGAATTACAGGGGTTAAGTGTTCTCAGAATTCTTAGTATTCTTAAGAGCTTCTATAAGATCTCTTCTAGTTCTGATATCACTATATAAAGTCTCTAGATCCTCGATATTTCTTCTTAGAACGTCGATCTTATGTCTAAAGCCTGGAGCTATGGCATCTGGAAGATCTATTGGACTTAAGAGATTGTATATTTCTCTCATTAGATCTATGATTTTTCTCGAGCTCTCCAAATCCCATTCTCCGATTAGATTTATAGCTATTCTTCTCAGCTCTCCTGTCATATCTAGAACTCCTAAAACTACTGCTTCGGGAGGTATCTGGGAAGGACATTCTATATTCAGATCTAGTGAAGCTCTAGCCAGATATACTGCTTCACAGTATTCTACAAGACTTTGAAGTCCTAGTCCTCCTCTCACGAGATCTTGCTCTTTATTATATATCTCTAGCAATCTTGATACAAGATGATTGCATGTTTCTAGCTCTCTGATCCCTCTCTCGATATCTTTTGATACTATGTAAGAAATAACTCTTCCAGAACATCTTATGATCTCTCTTGAAAGTCGTATAATTTCTTCCCTAGTAAAATCTCTACTTTGAAGACTTTCTAACGCTCTACCTAGGGTGTTTCTCAGATCCTCTCTAAATCTATTTGTAATGCTAGGTTTCATGATATTATCAGCATCTTCTTTATATGATTGCATCTATATAAAATTCTAATTCTTATATTCTTCCTGAGTATAATAAGATGATGATCGGTTTCGCCTATAGTGTTCAAGACCCTGCTGGGAGAGGTATTGCAGAAAGTCTATCTAGAAGGCTTAGGATCTCATGTAGCAGTGTAGAGGATTTGAAAGCTTCTATAGTATGTGATTCTAGGATCAGGGTCATAGGTTTCATAGATGATGTCACAAGCTTTGAATATCTAGATCAATATTTTCCAGAGACTGATCTCATAGCCATTCTCTCAAGACATAGATCGGAATCAGAGATACCCAGCCTTACAGTACACTACACGGGGAATCCCAGGAGAAGCAATCTCTATGGAGGAAATCCTATGGAGCTATCATATACAAGACCTTCTATATCAAATGCTTTTCTAAGAAACATTAAAGA
Source organism: Sulfolobales archaeon (assembly GCA_038881635.1). Lineage (NCBI taxonomy): Archaea > Thermoproteati > Thermoproteota > Thermoprotei > Sulfolobales > Sulfolobales archaeon. The sequence continues at coordinate 91,250 of JAVZPJ010000001.1, forward strand.
TGTTGCTATGGAGAGAGGTTTGGATAGAGATTATGAGATAAGCTTTGAAGCCACTCATCATGGTCCTACCACTAATAGAAAACCTCTAGTCTTTCTAGAGATAGGTTCTACAGAGGATCAGTGGAAGGATCCTGTGCTTCATGATGCGTGGGTTGAAGCGATAGCCAGAACTTTATCAGGCTTGAGGGTAAATTGTAACGGTGTAGCAATAGGTGTGGGAGGTACTCATTATTCTGAAAGATTTACGAGATTAAGCATTGAAGAGGGGGTGTGCATGAGTCATATAATTCCTAGGTATGCTTTAAAAGAGCTTTCCGAAGAAGATCTTATTTTAATAGTGGATCAGGCTATTAGAAAGACCTTGGAGAAGGTGGAGCTTCTTGTAGTAGAGAGGAAATCTCTCAGCTCTTCACATATTAGATCTTTAGAGGAGAAGTTTTCTAGAGAGGGTATAGAGGTTAGAAGAATATGATTAAAATATATTTTCTAGGTACCGGAGCTGGCTCTCCAACTCTCATGAGATGGGCTCCTTCAATTGCTATCTCAAACGAGGGTGAGATAGGTCTTCTAGACTGCGGAGAAGGCTGTCAGCTAAGGCTTCAAGATGCTGGCATATCTATTCAAAGGATAAGATTTATAGCCTTAACACATACCCATGGAGATCACATCTCAGGACTTCTTCCACTGCTTCAATCTATGACTCTTCATGATAGAAAAAACACTCTAGATATCATAGCTCCTCTTATGATAAAAGATCTTGTTGATTCTTTTCTAAGAATATCAGGTCACAAGCCCTCTTTCAACATAGAGTTCAGAGATCCTCTTTCTACTAATACTTATAATAGAGTCAGTGTTAAAGGTTTTAGATCTTGCCACACAATAGAGAGCTATGGATATCTAGTAGAAGCTAGATCTAGAAGAGGTTTTGTTAGAATATGCTACACCGGAGATACAGAGTTTTGTAGAGAAGTGATCGAAAGGTGTAGAGGAGTTGATATTATGATTCATGATTCAACATTCTCCTCAGAACACTCTCAAGAAGCATTGATCTCAAGACATAGCACCGCCGAGGATGCTGCTAGAGCTGCTGCGGAATCTGGTGCAGAAAGACTCTACCTATTTCACATAAGCTCTAGATACAGCGATCTAGAGGAGATCCTTAGAGAAGCGAGAAAAATTTTTAAAAACACCTACATTGCTAATGATCTGGATACTATTGTTATATTGTAAAAATTACTCCTCTTCTTCTTCCTCCTCCTCTTCCTCCCACTCTTCTTCTTCCTCTTCTCCCCACTCCTCTTCTTCTTCCTCCTCCCACTCCAGTTCTTCTTCTTCCCATTCTTCCTCTTCTTCTTCCTCCTCTTCTTCCTCGAATCTCAAAGGCTTTGGCACCATGAACCCACCACAGAATAACGCATTATGAGAGCTTATAAATAAAATTTTGAAGAGACTTCCACAGATCTATGCTCTTCTCACTATTAATAGAAAATCTTTCTTCGCGACTACCACAATTCTATCTCCAGGTTTTATATAATCCTTTTCTGAGATCGCTCTCCAAAGCTCTCCTTCAACTAGAACGAAGCCTTCTTTCTCAGGTGTTATCTCATCTCTCGCGACACCCTCCTTACCAGTAATCTCAAATATTCTATGCCTGATTCTCATGGATCTGACGAGTTGTAGTGCTATGAAAGCTCCTATAGATCCTGCTCCTACACCTATTCCCAGGGATGCATAGTATAGTGAAGTTAAAACTCCTTCGGTTCCTGACACGAGTATTTCTCTTCCTACTACTGGGAGGAACATTCCTCCTAATCCTAGTAAGATTAAACCTGAAACTATGAGAATACCTCCATCGCTCCCTCCTAAGATTATTCCTCCTCCTAGAAATGCTATTCCAAGGACTATCATTATAACTGATATTAAACTGATATTGAATCCAGAGCCTAGAAGACCTAGAAAGAGGAATATAAGTGCTATAGGTATTCCTATTAAATGTCCTGATGCTATCGAGAATATTATCGAAAATACTGCTATAGTAATCATTATACCACTGATCGTGGGATCTGAGAAGAGACTTAGAACACTACATGTGATACACTCAGGAGCATTTTCCAATCTCTCTATATTGAGCACGTATGTTACATCTCCTATCTTTACCTCTCTCCCTCTAATCTTGTTCACGAGATCTTCTAGAGATACAGCATTTAGATCTGCTACCTTATATCTTACTGCTTCAACACCGTTCACAACCGTGGCATTTAGTATGAATTCCCTTACCAGGGTCGCGTTTCTCCCTCTTATCTCAGCTATGTCGGTATACTTTTTTATGAGAGGATTTATGATCTTAGGCTCTGTAATAGGTGTGATCTCGCCTGTAGGACCTATGGTCACAGGTTGTGCATCACCTATATTAGCATGTGGATTCACAGCAAGTATGTGTGTGGGTATGAGTATTAGAGTAGCTCCGCTATAACTATCTCCTGATGCAAATCCTATTACCGGTACTTTAGAGTTCATTATCATATCTGTTATATCCATTGTATCTCCTAGAAAGCCTCCTGGAGAGTTTGTATCCATAATCAGCGCAGCTCCTTCTGATTCAGCTTTATCTAATGCTATTCTAAGATAGTTTTTAACTCCCTGATCAATGGTTCCTCTCACATAGGCTACATAGGCTTTTGTAATAACAGAAGTCTGGTTCTGGAGATCTATAAAACCTCTGTTATATGTGATCTGGGAAGCATCAGAATTATTTGATAATAACAATAGTAGGAAGAGTATTAAAACAAAGACCAGAGATCCTCTGAAAAATCTCTTGGAGAAGCTAGAATATTTTAGTCTCATCATTTCTGCTGTACCTTCGATCCTTCTCCTTCTCTAGAACCTTTGGATATCGGTGTTTGACTCAAGATACTTGCCAGTGCTGTTGCTAATGCTGTGCTATCGCTTCTACTGGTATCTGTGATAACTATTAAAGCTCTCTCTTTAGCTATCTCAACAAATGTTTGAAGCTCTCTCAATCTAACTCCGATTGGATAGTCTTGGTAGAGTTGTGCTGCTTCTCTCATTATAGATGCAGCCTGTCTCTCTCCCTCGGCTTCTATTACTCTAGCTCTTCTAATTCTCTCGGCTTGAGCCTGAAGAGACATTGCCTTTATAAGCTCTTCTGGAAGGACGACATCTCTTATAGTTACTGCAACAACCTTAACACCCCAAGCTTCCGTCATTTCATCGAGTATCATTTGAATTCTCTTGCTAACCTCTTCTCTATGAGAAAGCAGCTGATCAAGTTCTACGGTACCTATTACATCTCTTAATGTTGTCATGGCTAGTTGTGTCACTGCATAGTTGTAGTTTGAGACTTTTACAATAGCCTTCACAGGATCATCAACTCTATAGTAGACTACTGCATCTACCGAGACACTTACATTATCTCTAGTTATAACAGCCTGCCTAGGCACATCAACAGTGTTAACTCTCAGATCCACTTTAAAGAACTGGTCTACTATGGGTATTATGAAAAACAATCCAGGGCCTGCAACACCTTTTAATCTTCCTAATCTAAATATAACTGCTCTCTCATATTCTCTCACGATCTTTATAGCCGCAGCTAGGAATGGGATGAGTATTATCAGCAGAGCTATTATAAGATATAGAAACCCATCCATAGTACCACCCTCATTTTATTAACTGTTATTAAGCTAATAACATAGTATTGATCTGTGTTCTTTATTATTTCAATCTTCTTGAAGAGTTAAAATCCAACCTTTAGAATAGATAGGAGATCAACTCTTAAGATACTCTGTAAGAGCTTTGTCTCCAGATGCCTCTCTATATAGATCTTCTATTTTCAGTCCTTCTGAGAAGATCTTTCTATCAATCTTGTATCTGCCACTCTCTATCTCCTCGAGCATTTCCAGAGGTATAAAAATCCAATCAGTTTTATTAATGATCTTCACCGCAATAAAAGCTCTTCCCCCAGATCTTCTCGTGAATTCTTTTAACTTCTCAACCTGATATCTCTCTAGGTATATATTTTCCTCCTTTTCTCTGGTTTTTATCTCGAAGACATATATCTTTCCATTCTTTATCGCAATGAGATCAGGATACACAAGTCTTTTAACCTTCGCACCACTGGCAGGTCCTCTCACAACTGCAAAACCAAGCTTCCAGAATTTTCTTGCAAGATCTCTTTCTCTCTCGAAAGCTTTTTTAGTTTGAGATCCTTTAGTTTTCTCACTCATACACTCTTTTCACTCACTCTAACTCTGAGCACCACGTTATACTTCTTCTCTAGTTTTTTCTTTAGTTTCACAAAATTCTTCCCAAGACTAGCGATTCTGGTTCTAGGTATACTGATCCAAAGAATCTCTCCTTCTCTCTCTATCTCGGCCTCTGGCATGTGTCTCTTTATTTCTTCGTACATCTTCCTATCTCTACTACTTCCGCTCTCCTCTCTGATTCTTCTCACAGGAACTATAACAGTCTGCTCTCCAAATGTGTATATCTCATACTCTAGCTCTCCACTTTCAACGTCTCTGACCTCTACAACTGGTCTTGCAAGTTCTATTTCTTTTAATCCTGTTGGAAGCTTAACTGTAAGCTCTAATTCATAGATCTTCTCAACCCTACCTTTATTTATGAATATAACTGTGTCAACTATACTAGGTATCATCCCGAGATCTACTCTCCTGAGAAATCTCTGTATAGCATCTATAGGACTTGTAGCATGAAGAACGCCAACCATTCCAATTCCCGCAAGTCTTAGATCTACATAGAGTTCGAAATCTCTATCATCTCTCATCTCATCAAAAACTGTGTAGTCAGGTCTGCTCAGCAAAAGTATGTCATGAAGTTCTTCGGAAGAACCTTTGCTCTTAGAATACTGAGAAACCTCGTCTGGTAGATGCATATCTCTAGGACTTTCTATGGTCTTCACGATCTTACCTTTCTCAATATAGAACCTGGCAAGAGCTTGTGCAAAGGTGGTTTTACCCATTCCCGGAGCTCCTGCAATGAGTATTCCCTCAGCCTTCTCAAGAAATCTCTTTATAAGCTTCTCGTTTAGATTATAACTTTCTAGAGTAGGCATTGCAACAGGTCTTGTGATTGTTACCTCTAATGTATCACTCAAAGGAGGTCTTACGATAACTATTCTATAGAGTCCTACTTGTATGATTGATGAGTAAGGTCTCTCGCTCTCTAGAAAACCTCTTCCTCTTACCTTAACCTCCTCAAGTATCTCGCTAACTATTCTCTCAACTTCTTCAGAAGTCAGAGGTTTGCTGTCGAGGTATTCAAAGAACCACCTGGCCGGGCTACCTTTCTTAGCTCTAGGAGGTGCTCCTGCTTTTAAATGTACTGACATGGTGGTATCATCGAAGTATTTCTCGAATAGAAGCTTCTCTTTACCTCTGCTGATTCTAACAACCTCCAAACCAAGGGTTTCGGCTATTTTCTCTTGAAGAGGATCTGCTGTTATGAGGATTCCTCCTATCTCATAGGCATAATCTCTAGCAAGCTGCTCTAAACTTCTACCAGCTCTGATCCTCTCGAGATCGCTTATGATTCTAACTTCAATTCCCTCAGACTCTAGATGATCTCTTAATCTAATGAACTCATCGAGAGCTCTTGAAGCTTGCGAATCCCCTTCTTTTATTCTCTCCTCAAGTTTTTCTATTAGAGATCTTAGTATGTGAACCTCTTTGTTCTCTGTATTTTCAAGTCTTTTTCTAATGATCTCCACTATGCTCTCATCTATCTCTAGCAGAGCTGAATAGTCTATCACATATATTTGTTTAAATGCTTCTCTCAATCTCTAGCACTACTCCTTATTAGAGATATTTTTAGAAGGGTATAAGCTGTTTATCGTATAGAACACTATAGATATTAAGAGTATGTATTTTATCTGAGGTAGGCTTATATATCCTCAAAATAATATTATATCGGAAACACTCGCCGGTGTTATAGTTGATCGATTTGTACTCTCTGATAGTGATTGCACTCCTCATAATTCTATCTTTACTTATCCCTCTACTAGCTTATATAGTTACGGCGGTTATCTCTCCTAGGATCAGCTTTCCAACTAAAAGAGAGAGATTTGAGAGCGGTAATCCTCCGATCGGGAGAGCGAGAGGTTATTTTCTGATGCAGTATTATCCATATCTTCTAATGTTTACTTCTTTAGAACCTCTTCTGATAATGCTTCTCTTTCTAATTCTCATTCCTTATACTAGCACACTTGTTTATATTTTAATCTCCTTGATTGTTATAATAATTCCATCTTTTGTGTACGCGTATAAACATGCGGAGGAGATAGATCTATGGAGAGAGGATTAGAGAGAGGTAGTGTAGTGTTTGTAGGTCAGATCGACGTGTTTGTTAAAAAGGTTATATCATCTCTCATAGAAAGAAGACCTGTAAAAGATATCATTGAATGGGGCGTCATGTATTCTTTATGGCCCGTTCACCTCATGACAAGCTGTTGTGGTGTTGAACTTGCTGCAGGATATGCTCCCAGATATGATATAGAGAGATATGGATCGCTTCCTTTCGTCTCTCCTAGGCAGACTAATCTCATAATCATAGAAGGAACTCTGACCAGGAAGATGGCGCGCGTCGCCAGAATCACCTGGGAACAGATGGCTGACCCCAAGTTCGTGATTGCTATGGGTGCTTGCGCTATTGATGGAGGTCTCTTCTGGAATAGCTTTAACATTGTAAGAGCTAATGAAGTCCTGCCCGTAGATGTCTACATACCGGGATGTCCTCCAAGACCTGAGGCTCTTGCGAGGGCTATTCTAATGCTTCAAGATAAGATCAGGAGTCAGGGTGTTAAGAGAGAGGATATAGAGCTTCTGGAAAGATATGTGGGTAAGAGGTCTTAGGATTGGCTCAGGTGCAGCCCACTCAATCTTCTTCTGTCATATCTAAGGATTCTGATCTTGAGATGCTGCTACATATTTTAGAGAACAAACTACAGAATATCATCATAAGACTTTATCCTGATAAGAGTGGAAGAGCTATTTATATAGAAGTCTCACCAGATAAAATCAAGGATCTCGCTTTAAAACTGTTAGAGCTGGGATTCGAACATGTTAAATCGGTGACAGGAGTTGATTATCCCAGTGAGAATTCTATAGAAGTCTTAATCCATGTAGGTTCTTATCTGAGGACTTTGAGGAAGTATATCGTGATTATCAAGACCAGACTTGATAGAAATAATCCTAGGATTTCTACGCTTACCGATGTATGGCCTAGTTCTGAGTTTCATGAGAGAGAAGCTTGGGAGATGTTTGGTATTTATTTTGAGGGTCATCCAGATCTTAGAAGATTGCTTCTTCCAGAGGATTTTGAAGGGGTATGGCCTCTTAGAAAAGATTTTCACATTAGAACTAGAAAACCTGGAGAGGTGGAGCCTCCGTGGAAGTAGAGAAAGTGTCTGAAGAAACTCTCAAAGAGATCTCCAGAGAAATGTTTGTGGTTAGAGATACTGGTGTAAAAGAAGAGGGAGAAAGGCTTCTAGAGCTTCAGATAGGTCCTGCTCATCCTGGCTCGGGGCATATGAGGATTTTAGCTTGGGTTGACGGGGATATCGTTGTAAGATGCGATCCTGATATTGGTTTCGTTCATAGAACTATTGAGAAGCTTAGTGAGAATAGGGCTTATATAAAGACTATACCTCTTGTAGAGAGACCTAGTCTTCTTGATACAACTCCTATGACTATAGGTTATGTTAATGCTGTTGAGAAGCTTATGGGCTTGGAAGTTCCTCCTAGAGCTAGGTATCTGAGAACCATATTGGCTGAGATTACTAGGATAGCAAGTCATTTCTACGGTATAGGAATTCTATCTATATTTTTAGGTCATTCCACAGGGTATATGTGGGCTTTTGGAGATAGAGAGATAATGATAGAACTTGCTACAATGCTTACAGGAGCTAGAATAACATACGCCTATGTGATTCCTGGAGGGGTGAGGAGGGATATGCCTCAGAACTTTCCAGACCAGCTTGAGAAAGGGTTAAGATATATTGAGAGGAGGTTGAAAGAATGGGAGAAGATATTTCTAATGAATCCTGTTGTTGAAAGAAGACTTAGAGATATAGGTATTTTAAAACCTGAGATTGCGAGGATCTACGGTGTTACAGGGCCTAATCTAAGAGCCTCAGGTGTTGACTTCGACGTTAGAATGGCAGAACCTTATGAGGCTTATGATGAAATTGATTTCATGATACCTGTAGCAGAAGAGGGTGACGCCTACGCCAGGGGTCTGGTGAGGTTTAAAGAGATTGAGCAGAGCATAAGTATTATAAGACAGGCTCTGAAGAAGATCCCTGATGGAGAAATAATATCACCTCAAATCTCAAGACTTTTCAACCCGCTTATGAAGAAGATCTATAGCGAGAGTAGAAGAGTGAAACTTCCAAGTCTCATGGCCACTCTCAAGCCTCCTAAGGGAGAGGCTGTTGCAAGAGTTGAGGCTGGCCGGGGTGAGGCTCTGTTCCATATTGTAAGTGATGGCTCTCCTAATCCTTATAGGTTTAGGTTTGTGACTCCATCATTTAGAAATGTAATATTATTTAAGTATCTGATCCCTGGACATAGAATAGCTGATATACCAGCTATATATGGTTCTCTGGATTACTTCCCTCCGGAGGCTGACAGATGATGGTGGTTTTAGGACCTATAAGTATACCTGGTAGATTCATATATGATTTCTTCCATGTATTCATTCTACCAGGCTTTCTCGTGTTACTGATCGCCGTAATACTCCTTATATGGGCTGAAAGAAAGATCGCAGGATTAGTACAGCTCAGGTATGGTCCTTTGTATGTATCTAGAAGAATTGGAGGAGCTCTTCAACTTGTTGCAGATCTCATTCGCTATTCTTTCCAAGAATTTATAATTCCTGAAAGAGCTGATAGGATTCCATTTCTAACAGCCCCAGCACTAGCACTTCTATTCGCAATAGTGCCTATAGCATTCATACCCATAGCTCCCGGAATAGCTCCTCCAATAAATACCAGCTCTAATCTACTCATAGTTCTAGCAGTTTTAGCTGTAGCTCCCATATATGTGGTTCTAGCAGGTATTGCTTCTGATAATAAATTCTCATTTATAGGATCTCTCAGAGAAGTTTTTCTAATAATATCTTACGAGATACCATTCTTCATATCCATTCTTTCAATAGCCATGATCTTCAGAACACTAGATCTATCAGAGCTAGTTTATCTTCAGAGTTCCTTACTATGGGGCGCCTTGTTAAATCCTGTCGCTGCTATAGCTGCCTACATAGCTATTCTGAGAATCACATCTAGATTCCCCTTCGAGATTAGCGAGGCTGAATCCGAGATTGTAATGGGTCCTTACACCGAGTATAGCGGGCTTATGTATGGAGTCTCAATGGGGATAAGCTATATAAAGCTATATATATACTCTCTCCTCTACACAATCGTTTTTCTAGGAGGATGGCTTCCATTCCAAGGCGGCATGGGATTTGTAGGAGATTATATCATTGGAAGTCTTGTTATAATAGCTAAGGCTTCGATTCTTATGCTTATATCGGTATTTCTTAGAGCTGTGTATCCTAGGTACAGAGTTGATCAGGCTATAAGATTAGGTTGGTCCACGGTTTTTATACTTTCTATCGTATCTCTCATATGGTCTCTCGTTGTATCATATCTAGTAGGGAGGTGGTTATAGAGTGAGGAATTTCGGAGAAATTCTGAGGAAGCTAGATCCAGATATAATAAAGCTTGTTGAAAGTGGTAGTGATAAGACTAAGGTTCTTAAAGTGTCTCTTCCAAAACCCGGTGGGGTTGTAAAGAGAAACATTGATGCTCTATCTACAGGTTTCAGATATATTATAAAACCTTCTAGAATGACTATAGACTACCCATATAAGGATAATGAATATCCAGAAGGTTATAGAGGTATGTTCAGAGTTGATGCGGATAAGTGTATAGGATGCTCTCTATGCGATATAGTATGTCCTTCTGATGCTATAAGACTTCAGCTAAGAGATAAGAAGAAAGTCCCTACGATAAATTGGGGTAGATGTATATTCTGTTATTACTGTGTGGATATATGTCCTGTCGAGGCTTTTGAAACTTTCAAGCTACATGATGTCGCGTTCTATAGATTTGAAGATATGCTTACAACTCTAGAGGAGTTCACTAAGAAACCTGAGGAGTATGTTCCTCCTAGAAGGATTTCTCCTAAGAAGTTTAGAGTTTCTCTAGATGAGAGAAAAGGATTAAGATACGAACCTTTGTAGGGGTTGAAAGTGTTGTTAGCAGATCTGCTTTCAATAATTCTCGGAATACTCGCTATAGGTAGCGGACTTATGGTGTTATTATCGAGAAACCTGGTTTACTCAGCTGTATATCTCTCCATACTAGGGCTTCTAGTAGCTTCTTTAATAGCTTTGCTAGGGCTTCCTACAATTGGCACGATTCATCTTATAGTGTATGTGGGTGCTGGTGTTCTATTCATAGTCATGACTCTTTCTCTCATAAGAGAGGAATTCTCGCGAGAGGAGATTAGGCTGAGACCTATTGCAGTTATCATGGCATTAGTTCTAGGACTCCCTCTAGCCTATCTCTCAACCTTCTTTAGCAACACAACTATCTCACTTGATAGACCTGATTATACCTATATATCGAATTACCTCAGCACATACCCCTATGCGATAGTAGTCATGATAGTGGTCTTCGCGCTTGCCATGGTTGCATCGATATCTATAGTCATGAGAGAGAGGAGGGGGATGTAGTTGAACGTATTCATGTTGGTGGCATCTATACTCTTCATGATAGCTGTATACGGTATTATATCTAGTAGAAATATTGCTAGGATACTTCTCTCTGTGGAGATAATGTTCAACTCGGTGGTTCTCTATATTCTATCACTGCTCATATCTATGCTAAGATCTCCAGATATTATTTCAGAGATTTCAATCCTTATCATATTCGCCATAGGCTTAGCTGTTTCAGAGATCATAGTGACTTTCTCGATACTTCTAGCACTCATAAGATTTAAGGTTGTTAGAAAGATTGATACAAGAGAAATCATCATAAGAGATCTTGAGGGGAGATGATCTTGATCCTGCTATCCACAATTTTAATTCCTCTGATCGCTACCTTCTTCATAGCTCTCAATCCATCTATAAAAGGTGATACTGCTTCAAAGATCTCTTTTGCATCTCTTCTTTATTCTCTAGTGGTCTATATAATATTAGCAATTCTAATGAAAATGCCCTACTACGAGAAGTTGTACACGATACCTATGGTTGGTTCTATAGCTTTCATACTAGACGGGTATAACCTTCCATTTCTAGTAGGGATCTCGCTGGTAACATCTCTAGTCTCTCTATACTCCTATCCGTATATGAGTCATAGATTCCATGAGCTCGAGAGAGGTTCTTGGAGAACTTATTTTGTAAATTACAACCTCTTCTCGGTTTCAATGCTTGGAGTAGCTCTCTCCACTAATTTAATTGAATTCTATATCTTCCTAGAGATCTCTCTCATAACATCATTCTTTCTAATAGCATTATACGGGTATGGAGAGAGAATTAGAATTGGCATTATGTACTTTATATGGACTCATGCGGGAGCTCTTCTATTTCTCATAGCCTCCTTCATCTATGGATTGAATGCTAATACATTTGATTTCATATCACCTAATCCTCCATACTATATGCCAGGTTTCGGTGAGAGAATTCTAGGGGGATTGGCGTTCTACGTCTTTCTATTCTTCCTGGTAGGGCTTCTAATAAAACTTCCTGCATTTGGCTTCCATATATGGCTTCCTTACGCGCATGCGGAAGCTCCTACACCTGTTTCCGCTCTTCTAAGTCCTAATCTGATAGGGCTTGCTGCTCTGGGGATTCTGAGGATTCTCATAGTCTTATTCCCATCTACATATCATGTTTATCAGCTTCTGATAATTTTCTGGGCTTTCATTAGCATAATATACGGAGGTCTCATGGCATTGTTCCAGAGAGATTACAAGAGGCTTCTCGCATATAGTAGCATATCTCAGATGGGTTATATACTCTTAGGTCTTTCAACTTTAAACCCTGCTGGACTCATAGGTGCTGTTCTCCACTATCTAACTCATGCGGTGGGTAAGGCTTCTCTATTCATGACAGCTGGGAATATAATAGTCCAGGGGAAAGGGCTTAGAGATATAGAGAGAATGGGAGGTTTAGCCTCGAGTATGAACTTTACAGCTGGATCTGCTTTGCTGGGATTTCTCTCTATATCAGGTCTACCTCCTACCATTGGCGTTATAAGCAAGTTCTTTATAATAGCAGGGCTTGTAGAATACATGATCTCTATCTCCAGCTATGCACCCTTATTGGTAGCGCTCATACTCATGAGCCTAATAGGTTTCGGTCTTACTCTCGTGTACAGTTTTCATACTATGAGAAGAATATTCTATGGAACAAGTAAAGGTGGAATAGAGATTTCTGAAGCTTCTCCTAGTGCTTCTTACACAACCTTTTCAATAGCTCTCTCATCTATAGTTCTCATGATCATGATATTCATATTCACAAATCCCCTGTATTCAGCTTATCACACTATAAGTTTTCTTACTAGTCTGAGGTGAGTCTGTATGTACGTATCTAATGTGGTTGAGATCTGGTGGGTTGATCTCATATATATAATACCTTTTCTAGGTGCGGCACTTGCAGGTTTGATCGGGCTGTTTGATAGAAGGCTTGCAGGTTTGATCGGTGTTACATCTATATTTATAAGCTCTTTACTCACAATACCTCTTCTAGTAGATATAATATCAGATCCTTCCCGGGTTATAGTATCTCCTTCTAGAACATGGTTTATAATACCCTCTCTATCTCCTGGTATGCAACCTATTCCAGTATATCTGTCATCGTATCTTGACGGTCTTTCTATCATAATGTCTTTCATGGTTGCATGGATTTCTCTTCTCATAGCTCTCTACAGCCTGAAATATATGGAGGGAGATTATGGAGAGCATAGATACTGGCTTTTCTTCACATTCTTCGTAGGCTCTATGCTAATGCTTGTCATGACCTCAAACATAATACTCTTTATCATAGGTTGGGAGGGTACTTCTCTAGCTTCATATGCTCTCATAGGACACTGGTATCGTGATGATGATGAGAACACCTTTGTAGGAGATCGGGGTAGGAAAGCATTAGGTAGGTCTATGTTTTTCTCTCCTAGTCATTCTGGTGTGAGAGCTATCGTAATGACAGGTGCAGCTGATATAGGTCTTCTAATAGGTCTCGGCCTTATACTGGTGAGTACAGGAACAACATCTATACCAGATCTCTACTCAAGTAGTTCTCTGGCGTCTCTCTTCAATTACCTAGCCAGCTTAAAACTCCTACCTCTCTTCCTCTTCATTCTAAGCTTAGGAGCTCTTGCTAAGAGCGCTCAATTCCCGCTACATGAGTGGCTTGTCACAGCTATGACAGGTCCTGCAAGTGTTTCAGCTCTTATACATGCTGCTACCATGGTTAAGGCTGGTGTTTATTTCATGCTCAGGTTCTCACCTATATTCCTTAATGTCTCAAGTGCAGCTGGAGATCTTGCGATTCTCCAGGTTAGAGAGTATTTCACTTTGATCATGATATTAGGTGCTTTCACAGCTTTTATGATGGCTACGATGGCTGTTGTAGCTAGAGAGCTTAAGCTTATATGGGCTTTCTCCACGGCTTCTCAGATAGGCTATATGTTTGCTGCTACAGCGTCATCCGGTGTGATAGGAGAGCCTGGACTGGGTATTGTTGCAGGATTCTCTCATCTGTTGAGTCATGCAGTGTTTAAGGCTGCTCTATTTCTAGCTGCAGGTGCTATGATTCATGCTGTAAATAGCAGATTTATAAATGATATGAAGGGTTTGGCGAGATATATGAGAATAACAATTTCTTCTAGCTATATAGCAGCTCTCTCTCTAGCTTCAGTACCTCCTCTAGCAGGTTTCTGGTCTAAGGATCTCGTTCTAGAGTCTGTCGGGCTTTCACCAGATTTTCTAGTATTCCTGCTACTAGTGATCACAGCTTTTATAACAGCTTTCTATTCGATCCGTGCTATAGGTTATACTTTCATGAGTTCTGAGAATGTTGAGAAGATGCATTCTCACGAGCCTCATCCTCTTATGTATCTGCCATATCTCATATTAGCTATAGCCTCTATAGTTCTAGGCTTCTTCTGGTGGTTCTATTCATCTGTTTTCGCGCGGATTGTTTTAACTACATTGCCTCTTCCTCACAGTGATTATATTATGACGATACATTTTGATCCAGGTATTGCCATGCTTTCCATAGCTGTCAGCATTTCAGGTGTTATGGTGGCTGTTGTTCTATATCAGATCATTAAGAAAGAAGTCTATGGTTATCTAGCAGGTAGTACTGTTCTCAGAGGTCTTCACAGCTTTCTCTATGATAGATGGTATTATAATTCGATTCTCTATATGATATTCGTGGAAGGCTTCAGCGGTCTGATAAGAGTTCTGGGATCATATGTTGAATCTATGGGTATTGACGGCTTTTATCATAGGGTTCTAGCGAGATTTGGTTCTCTCATTAGTAGAGGTCTTAGATCTATTCAGATAGGATTTGTTAATATGTATCTTATCGCGATTATTATAGGCATTTTAATATTGATTCTTGTAGGGTGGGGTGTAGCCTGAGATGGATTACATGCCTGTTCTATATATAACAATTCTAACATCTGTGGCTGTCAGTGTTTCTATAGCTACATTCATCTCGAGGTTCTTGGGATTCTCTAGAGATCTTGTAAGAAGAATCTTTCAGATCTCTCTGGTTATAATGCTTATTCTTACGCTCTATCAAATGTATGCACTCTATCAAAGCGAGTATACTGTAGCTTTATTATCAGGATTCAGACTCTTATCTCCTGATAATGTTTCTCTTATAGCTGTTCTAGGAATACTCTTAGGAGGATTCATAGCTTTATCTTCTTATCCGTATGAGCGGGGTGCTTACGAGATTGTATTGGCTGTATCTCTCTTAGGGATCTTGGGATCTGTGTTGGTATCTATGGCTGTTGATTTTATAACTTTAATAGTTCTGTGGACTTTAATTTCTCTAGCTTCCTACTCTGTGATAGCTCTTGCTAGAGACCCTGAATCTCTAGATGCTTCATCTAGGTATATAATAGTAGGTGTTCTAGCATCTCAATTCCTCTTGTTAGGAGTAGGTCTTCTTATAATATATCTAAGATCTCTTCCAGGATCTTTTTACATTTCTTCAGATGTTTCTAGGGTTCTTCCTCTAATCTCTCTAGCCTTTATATTAGGTGCTTTAGGTTTTAAACTCGGTTCAGCACCATTCCACTTCTGGATTCCTGATGTTTATGGAAGAGCTTCTCCATATGCTATAGCTATGATCGCTGGATCTATTAAGCTTGGTCTTGTTGTTTTTCTCGCAAGACTTGTGTTGGGATTCAGAGGTTATGATCCGTTGTTCTACATGATTGCTCTGCTCAGTATCCTAAGCATGATCATAGGTAGTATTACTCCGCTAACCCAAGGCAATATCCAGAGGATTCTTGCTTTCAGTTCTGTAAATCATATTGGATTTATATTGATTGGTGTGAGCGTTCTCAGTCTCTCGATTCCTCCATCTGGTTATTACATATATAGCCTAGCTATGGCTGGTATCTCTCTTCATATTCTTAGTTATGCTATGAGCAAGTCAAGTCTCTTTAGCTTGATTGGTTTTATAAGAAGTTCTACAGGGTCTCCCGAGCTCTCGGTTATCTCCAAGAATCTTCAGAGTTCTCCTGAGTTGAGATTCTCAGCTGTGCTTCATCTCGCTAATCTGATAGGAGTACCACCTCTTCCAGGTTTCTGGAGTAAGTTATTTATATTTCTATCAGCTGCGTATAGCGACCCTAGGCTTTATATAGCAGGTGTTCCATGGCTCGTAGTTATGGGTGTTATAGCTAGTGTGTTTTCTGTATTCTACTATCTCAATATCATAAGAGCTTTATACCTAGAGAGATCTTCGGAAAGCAATGGAGGAAGCTCTCTCTCTAGAGATGTGTTCTACCCATACATAGCTTCTATACTGCTAATAATAATAGGTAGCGTAATACCTGTTATTCTAGTTTTCATGGGCTTTCTATAGGATTCAGCGGAAAATATTATAAGCTCTGTAACACTATAGATATATCGGCATCAGTCAAACCATAACAACATCCCGCGGCTCCCGGCGGCGGCTCACCCCAACAGAGGGTGAAACCCTCAGGATGAGGAGGTGGCCTCCAGCCGCGGGAATAATGAGATAACAATCATACATGGGGGTCTGGGAACCTCAGAGCTATCTAGCTCTGAGAAACCCCAGACCCGACGCAGGCACCTCAGCAGGTACAAACTCCACCCAACCTCACGGCCTGCCTGCGGCCGTGACTCCGCTTGATCCTGGCGGACCCGACCGCTATCGGGGTAAGGCTAAGCCATGGGAGTCTGACACCCCTGACAGGGGTGTGGCGGACGGCTGAGTAACACACGGCTAACCTGCCCTCGGGACGGGGACAACCCCGGGAAACTGGGGCTGATCCCCGATAGGCGATGACACCTGGAATGGGTCATCGCCGAAAGGCTTACGCCAAAATGGTGGCGTAAGCGCCCGAGGATGGGGCCGTGGCCCATCATGGTTGTTGGCGGGGTAAAGGCCCGCCAAGCCGATAACGGGTAGGGGCCGTGAGAGCGGGAGCCCCCAGATGGGCCCTGAGACAAGGGCCCAGGCCCTACGGGGCGCACCAGGCGCGAAAACTCCGCAATGCGGGCAACCGTGACGGGGTTACCCCGAGTGCCCCGAAGAGGGGCTTTTCCCCGCTCTAAAAAGGCGGGGGAATAAGCGGGGGGCAAGTCTGGTGTCAGCCGCCGCGGTAATACCAGCCCCGCGAGTGGTCGGGACGTTTATTGGGCCTAAAGCGGCCGTAGCCGGCCCTGTAAGTCCCAGCCTAAAGACCCGGGCTCAACCCGGGGAGTGGCTGGGATACTACAGGGCTAGAGGGCGGGAGAGGCGGGGGGTACTCCCGGGGTAGGGGCGAAATCCTATAATCCCGGGAGGACCACCAGTGGCGAAGGCGCCCCGCTGGAACGCGCCTGACGGTGAGGGCCGAAAGCCGGGGGAGCGAACCGGATTAGATACCCGGGTAGTCCCGGCTGTAAACGATGCGGGCTAGGTGTTGGGCGGACTTAGGGTCCGCCCAGTGCCGCAGGGAAGCCGTTAAGCCCGCCGCCTGGGGAGTACGGCCGCAAGGCTGAAACTTAAAGGAATTGGCGGGGGGGTACCACAAGGGGTGGAGCCTGCGGCTTAATTGGAGTCAACGCCGGGAATCTTACCGGGGGCGACAGCAGGATGATGGCCAGGCTAACGACCTTGCCTGACGCGCTGAGAGGAGGTGCATGGCCGTCGCCAGCTCGTGCCGTGAGGTCTCCGGTTAAGTCCGGCAACGAGCGAGATCCCCGCCCCTAGTTGCTACTCGGGGCTTCGGCCCCGAGGCACTCTAGGGGGACTGCCGCCGTTTAAGGCGGAGGAAGGAGGGGGCCACGGCAGGTCAGCATGCCCCGAAACCCCCGGGCTGCACGCGGGCTACAATGGCGGGGACAGCGGGTTCCGACCCCGAAAGGGGGAGGTAATCCCTGAAACCCCGCCGTAGTTGGGATCGAGGGTTGAAACTCACCCTCGTGAACGAGGAATCCCTAGTAACCGCGCGTCAACATCGCGCGGTGAATACGTCCCTACCCCTTGCACACACCGCCCGTCGCTCCACCCGAGCGAGGACTGGGTGAGGCCTGCTTTCTCCGGTTCTGCCGGAGAGGGCGGGTCGAACCTAGTCCTCGTGAGGGGGGAGAAGTCGTAACAAGGTAGCCGTACCGGAAGGTGCGGCTGGATCACCTCCTATTACTCAAAAAGGTTGGGTGGAGGTACTCTCTGCTGAGGTGCCTGCCTAATGAGATCTGGGATCTATTCCCAGATCGAGGTGTGAGGAGTGTCAAACGCTCCTCCTATGAGCACCACACACCCAGACACAAACCAGACCAGCCTCGCCCAGGAAGCTCACGGCATTAAGCCGCGCGGTGGATGGCTCGGCTCGGGCGCCGAAGAAGGGCGCGGCAAGCGGCGATATGCCCGGGGGAGGCGCAGGCAGCCGTCGAACCCGGGATACCCGAATGGGAACTCCTGCCACGGGGATAACCCGTGGCGACCGAGACCTGGTTAAACCAGGTCTCGGTCGGGAACCCCCCGAACGGAAACATCTTAGTAGGGGGAGGAGAAGAAACCAAACGGGATCCCCTGAGTAGGGGCGACCGAAAGGGGGATAGCTCAAACCAAACCCGCCGGCGATAAGTCGGTGGGGATGTGGTGTTACGGGTCCTCAGCTGGGCTTCGAGCCCAGGAAGCCGACCCATGGTAGCCGAAGTGGCCTGGAAAGGCCCGCCGTAGAGGGTGATAGACCAGGGTTTCAGGCGATTTCTAAAATATTGCCTGAACCCTGGGTCGAACCCCGTAGGCGAAACCATGGGGGCTTCCGCTGAGGACCAGAGTACCACGGCTTGGTTTTGCCGTGGGAAGTTGGGGGTCTCCGACCTCCAAAGCTAAATACGTCCCGAGACCGATAGCGCACTAAGTACCGTGAGGGAAAGCTGAAAAGAACCCCGTGAGGGGGTGTGAAAAGAGCCTGAAACCGCGCGGCGACTCATGGCGTGGCCCTTAAGGAATGAAGGTGTCAAAGGAAACCCTCGTGAGAGGGGAGTACGAGACACCTGACCGGGGTCACGCCTTCCGTCTTGAAACACGGGCCGGGGAGTTCACGGCAGTGGCGAGGCTAAGGGGGTTATCCCCGAAGCCGTAGGGAAACCGACATGCCCGCAGCAGGGTTTAAATCCCTGCGAGGGGCGGGGTCTGCAAGGGCCTGGAGTCACTGCCGTGAGACCAGAAACCGGGCGATCTAGGCGGGGGCAGGGTGAAGCCGGGGGAAACCCCGGTGGAGGCCCGAAGGGGTTCTGACGTGCAATTCGTTCCCATGACCCCCGTCTAGGGGCAAAAGACCAATCTAGCCCGGTGATAGCTGGTTCCCGCCGAAGTGCGTCTCAGCGCAGCCCCGCCGGAGGCGGGCTACGGGGTAGAGCTACGGATTGGAGAGGTATGGAGGGGAACCTCCAGCCTCTCCAGTCCAACTCCGAACCCGTGGCCGTCTTAGATGGCGGGAGTGGGGTCCTCGGGGTAAGCCTGAGGGCCGAGAGGGGAACAACCCAGACCGGGGTTAAGGCCCCTAAGTGCCGGCTAAGTGCCAACTAAAGGGCGTCCCGAGCCTTAGACAGCGGGGAGGTGGGCCTAACAGCAGCCATCCTCTAAGGAGTGCGTAACAGCTCACCCGCCGAGGCTCGGGGCCCCGAAAATAGGTCGGGGCTAAGCCGGCCGCCGAGACCCCGGGGCACGGTCTCTATGAGACCGTGATCCGGTAGGCGGGCGCTCTGGTGGGGCAGAAGCCAGGCCGTGAGGTCTGGTGGACCCGCCAGAGTTGTGGATCCCGGCGGTAGTAACAGCAAAGAGGGGTGAGAATCCCCTCCGCCGGAAGGACAAGGGTTCCTCGGCAATGGTCGTCAGCCGAGGGTTAGCCGGTCCTAAGGCAGGCCGTAACACGGTCCTGCCGAAAGGGAAACGGGTTAATATTCCCGTGCCGCGGGGGTAGGTGCGGCAACGCAAGCCCCATCCCCGACGCCTCGGGGTAGGCTGACCGAGGCAGTCGCCTCGGCTAACCACATAAGCCCGTGGAGTGCCGTAATGGCGAGAAGCGGGTGAAAGTGGGAATGGGCTCCCGTATGGGGGCTTCAGCCGAGCCCTGGGGCCCTTGAAAAGGGGATGGGGATCGATCCCCCGCGCCCGTACCGAGAACCGACACAGGTGCTCCTGGGTGAGGAGCCCAAGGCGTGTGGGGGCTAACCCGGGCTAGGGAACTCGGCAAATTGGCCCCGTAACTTCGGGAGAAGGGGTGCCTGCGGTTTTCAGGTATAACCTGGGAACCGCAGGTCGCAGTGACCAGGGGGTCCTGACTGTTTAATAAAAACATAGCTCCCCGCAAGCCCGAAAGGGTTTGTACGGGGGGTGAATCCTGGCCACTGGCGGTTCGTGAAACCGGGGTTCAACCCGGCGAAGCGCCGCTGAAGGCCGGGGGTAACTCTGACCCTCTTAAGGTAGCCAAATGCCTTGCCGGGTAAGGCGGATATCCTGGCTTCTATGATAGAAAATCAGGAGTCCGCCCTCGAGAGTTCCGGCGCGCATGAATGGATCAACGAGGGCCCCACTGTCCCAGCCCGGGACCCCGTGAAGCCCACGGAGCCAGTGCACAGGCTGGCATCCCCCCGTAGGGAGAGAAGTCCTTGTGGAGCTTTACCGCAGCCTGGCATTGGCCTCTGGGCCTCGATACGTAGCGTAGGCAGGAGACTGTGAGGCAACTCTTTCGGGGGTTGCTGAGTCGCCAATGAAACACTGCCTATCGGGGCCTGGGGGCCTAACCCCGGGAAACCGGGGGACAGTGTCAGGTGGGCGGTTCGGCTGGGGCGGCACGCCCGCGAAAAGATAACACGGGCGCCCAAAGGTCGGCTCAGGCGGGTCAGAACTCCGCCGTAGAGTGTAAGGGCAAAAGCCGGCCTGACCAGGCCCTTGACAATAAGGGGCCTGGCCGGGAAACCGCGGCCTAGCGAACGCTCATGCCCCCCTCGGAGGGGGCTGGGCATGACAGAAAAGTTACCCCAAGGATAACAGGGTCGTCGCGGGCGAGAGTCCCCATCGACCCCGCGGATTGCTACATCGATGTCGGCTCTTCCCATCCTGGGGGTGCAGCAGCCCCCAAGGGTGGGGCTAGGCGGGTATGGGAATTATTGTATGCATACAAACTCCCAGCCCGCCCCCTAAGCCCGCCCATTAAAGGGGAACGTGAGCTGGGTTTAGACCGTCGTGAGACAGGTCGGACTCTACCCACGGGGGGTGCGGGCCGCCTGAGGGGAAGGCAACCCTAGTACGAAAGGAACGGGTTGCCGCGGCCTCTAGTCTACCGGTCATCCGGCAGGGTGTATGCCGGGCAGCCACGCCGTAGGGGGTAACCGCTGAAAGCATCTAAGCGGGAACCCCTCCCCGAAAAGAGGCGGCCGTCTCACCCAGGTTCATCCTGGGTGGGCGAGGGCTCCCGTAGAAGACGGGGTTGATGGGGTGGGGGTGTATGTCCCGAGGGATTTCCCGAGGGACGAGCCTGCCACTCCCAATAGCCCGAGGCTGTGGGCTCCTCCTGGGAGTGACTGCCCGTAGCTATTGCTGCGGGCTCTGGGGGCTGGTCTGGGTGTTATCTGGGTGTGTGGTGCTCTCTACTTCTTCGATTCTTCCTATTATATCATGGAATGTATTCTTACCACATACTCTGCAGTAATGATATAATGTTCTGTAGTCATCTATTTTATAGCTTACTCTAAGAATCCATTCTGTCCCACAATTTCTGCATCTAAGCTTCCAGCCTCTTTCCAACCAGATCATCTCCACAGATTCTTTGGCTTCTCGAAAACATATTTGCTTACAAAGCAGATATTATACATAGGCCCCGATGACCACGACGGGCGGTCTGAGAATGTGAAGAGCCATTGTAGCTATGAGGGGCCTGAAATCATAGAGATCTTCCTGTTGGAGAGATGATCTCGATATCAGGATCTGATTCTTCTAAATTCTTCCTAATAATCCCAGCAGTAACAGAACCTACAGCCGGTATAGACACATTAAAGATATTTGAAGCACCTATCCTAGCTCTTAAAACTCTAGAACCATGAGAATGAGCGTGGAGAACTAGATCAGGTCTTGTCTCCATTATAACTCTCTCAAAACCTCTATGCCCGAGAAACTTATATATAGACTCCGGCTCTCCTCTGAGAGTGAGATAGGTTGGGGCATAATGAAGAAGAAGAATCAGATAATAACAAGAAGCTCTAAGACTGCTTAATATGCTTCTCGCATTCTCAATCCTCCACTCATATACATCCCTAAGATGAGGAGCACTCCTGCTCTGCCAAGGAGTAAGCTTCTCAAGAGAACCTCTAGAGCCGAACACACAAAGCCTCACACCATTGATATCATGATACCATGAAGAATCATCAAGCCATATAATATCGCTATATCTCTTTCTAAATTCATCATGCATCTCAGTATACTCCTCATTACCAAAAACAGATACTATAGGAGTGCTTCCATACTTACTCCTAAGAAATCTTCTAACAAGATCAAAACCTCTCACATCCCCGCGATCAACTATGTCACCGGCGAGCAGAATAATATCAGGTCTAAAACCTACTAGAGAATTCACAGAAGAAATAAAAACAGGAAAATATCGAGGAACATGAACATCCCCAAAAGCAAGAAATCTAAGAACATGCACAAGACCACACCAGAATACATATGCTCAGGAAACTAAAAACATAAAAACTCCTTATAAGAGAGCAAAGAATAAATCATAAGGGTGTTTAAAACGCCTTTAATGATGCTAGGAGTAAACACAAGAGGACATAAAGGATGGACAACACTTAGATGTAGCATATGCAATAAAAAACTAACCGTAGGAGAAGAAGTCATATATATATGCCCTAAATGCAGCTCCCAGACCCAGAACCAAAGTAAAAAAATAGCTTTCTGCAGAGCATGCGCAAGAACAACACATTATAGATGCCCATACTGCTCAACAGAACTACAGATCTATCCCTAACCAGTTTTTTCGAAGTACATTATATCAGTAATAGAACCCCTCCTCTCATCTCTAAACACAGGTCTAACCCTCATACCACTCTTAATATCCTTAGGATCTGCTTTAACCTCATGGATCAAACCTCCGAACACTCCTGGAAATCTTATTAAAGCAATAACCCTAGGCTTCTCAAGTCTTCTACCACTATCATCAACATAAATTATAGTATAGCTGCTAACATAGCCCTCCTCAACTATCTCAACAAGCTCCGAAACCTCCGAGAAACACTGAGGGCAATAGATTTTAGGAGGCATGAATTTAAGACCGCATCTGCTACACCTAGCAGCCTTCAAGACACCCTGCCTAAGAGCTTCAAGCCATTTAACTCCTAAAGGCCCTGCCGTATAATGATACTCATTGATCTCCATATCAACAGTCTTATGATAGTGAATATGAGAACGAGATCCTAGACTCATAGAATCTTTCAAGATCTCACCACCTCAAAACATTCGATATCATTAATATCTCCTCTTCTCTCCTCTTCTTTCTTCCAGCGAGCTTTCACCCTCGCATCAAAAATTCCTTGAGATACAAGATCCTCAAGATCAGCACCACAGATCCTGTGAAGAATCCCTGGAAATCTATAGCTCGAAAACCTCATCCCCGGAATATCAAGTTTTATTATACCTATGATCTCAGGCTTCTCCAGTCTCTCCATATCAGCCGAGTAATAGCTGGCAACAGCACTCACCACCTTACCCTCATCAGATGCTTCAATCCATTTATTAACAGGCTTAAAACAATAAGCACAGAAGATCCTCGGAGGAATAAATACCATTCCACAACTCTCACAGTAAGTACCAAGGATCTTCCCCTGCTTTAACCCTTCAAAGAACCTACTATAAGCCTCCCCAGCACTCATGTTGTATCTAGCTCTAGGCTTTGACCTCTCCTTTAAAATCTCTTTAAACTCACGATCAGAGAGATAAGTACCTCCTAAAAGACTCGAGCTCACACCACTCACCTCCTAAGTACAATAACAGTGCCTACCTGCATCAGATCCCCCCACGCCTGAGCAAGTCCTGTGGTCACAGGCTTCTTAACCTGCCTCCTACCAGCTTCACCTCTTAACTGCCAGAATATCTCCGCAACCTTCATAAGACCTGCAGCCGCGATAGGATTTCCAACACCGAGAAGACCTCCACTAGGATTTATAGGCAGATCTCCATCTCTCTGAGTTAACCCCTCTCTAGTCATCTCAGCAGCCTTACACCTGGGAGCCAGCCCCAGACCCTCCATATGATGAAGTTCTTTATAATCAAAAGGATCATAAGGTTCTGCAACATCAATCTGCTTCATAGGGTTCTCAATACCAGCCATTCTATACGCCATCTCAGCAGCAGCTTTAACATATACAGGAAATGAAAGCTCTCTGTTAGTCCAGTAAGATGAATCTAGAACAAACCCCACTCCTTCAACCCATACAGGATTATCGGTATACCTCCTCGCAATATCCTCAGAAACCATTACAAGAGCTCCAGCACCATCGCTAACAGGCGATATGTCAAGCCTGTTAACAGGATAGACTAAAACCTCACTCTTGAGAACATCTTCAACTGTGATTCTAGCAGCAGCCTGAGCAGATGGATGATCTAGAGCGTTAGCCTTATTCTTCACAGCAACCAGAGCTATATCCTCCTTTGAAACACCGCACTTATGCATATACCTATGCATCTCGAGAGCAAAGATCCATATAAGATTAGGATTAAGAGGTTTCTCAACGAGAGGATCCCATATATGTCTGAACACAGCCTGAGGATGAGGATCAGCGGCACAGCTCATCTTCTCCTCAGCAATGATAAGAGCCTTCCTACATAATCCTGAGGCAACCATCCACCAACCTGAGATAGGTACGAAAACACCGGTTCCACCACCAACAAGAACTCTATGATGAAGCTTCCCGAAAGCTCCAGCCCCCTCAGAATAGTACTCACCCTTCATATGAACTCCATCAAAAGCATCAGGAGCACTACCGCTTATAACACAATCTATATCTTTAAATTCTAAGCCAGCCTGATCAAGCGCTCTTCTAGCCGCGATCCATACTAACTCTTGAGGTGTCTCAAGAAGTCTTCTTCTAAATAGGGTAAGACCGGCACCTATTATAGCGACCCTCTTTTTAACATATAGATTGGTTTTCATGAGATCACCTCGACAATATAGCTACCGTGGTAGTTCTCAGCCCAGGCCATCTTCTGCTATGAACCAGGATCTTCTCAACACCTTCGATCTGAGAAGCTCCAGCTCTTCCCTTCAGCTGCTCATACGCGGCAACAACTCTAGCTAGTCCATGAACTTCAAGAGTGTTTCCCTCGCTCAAAGCACCTCCCGAAGGATTCACAGGCATGCCTCCTCCTCTATCAAAATAGCCTGACTCCAGATCCTTTCTAAGATCTTTTGAGAATCCAAGAGAGCTCAAAACCATGAGAGGTATATAGCTGTATCTCTCATCAAGTTCTAGAGCATTTATCTCTCTAAGAGGATTCTTGATATTGCTCAGTTTAAAGGCTTTCTCAGCAGCAGTTCTAACAATCCAATCTCTAGAAAGCTCATCAAAAGGAGGTGTAGGGGTTCCAGAAACACTCCAAATACCAGAGATCCAAACAGGATCATCTGTATACCTTCTTGCAATATCCTCAGAAGATAAAACTATAACTATGGAAGCATCAGAGAAAGGTGCTATATCATACATGCTTAAAGGATCTGCAATCGGGTCAGCAGATATATAACTATCAAGAGAGAGATTAGAAGCATAAACAGCTCTAGAACTTGAAAAACCATTCCTAAGACTTCTAACCACATACTCTCCCAAAACCTCTCTAGAAAGCCTCTCACTATCCATAAAAGCTCTAGCCTCTATAGCATTAAGAAAATGAATACTCTCAGGATTAAGAGGTCTCAGATATATAGGATCGAATGAGAAGAGCACTATATCCCTAATGGTAGAGATCTCACTAGGCTTTCCATGGGACTCAACAACAACAACATCGAAAGCCCCGGTCTTGATCATGGCATAAGCATTCAGAATACACTGAAGACTGTCACCGGCAACTGTAAAACCAGGCTTAAGCGCGCCACCCAATTGATCGGGCATGAATTCATTAGATATAGCCACACCCTCCCAGAAATCCTCTTGGCAAGATATGAAAGCATCCACCTCTGTTCTAGGATTAATTCCTCCAGCATCCTCATAAGCTCTCTGAGCAGCTTCGAATATCATCTCTCTAAAAGAAAGAGAAGGAGTTGAAGATTGAAACCCGTAAAAACCCACACCTATAATAGCCACTCTACTCATTAAAAGACCCTACAAAACATACCTTAAAAGATTATATAAAGTTTTCAGAGAGTATAGAATGTAAAACTATAAAACAGATCAGCTCTGATATAAATTTTACCAGACTTAAAAGCTCTCGAGATACACCTTTAAAACCTGCTACCACACGTATCTAAGAACCAGCTTATTTGCATGATTACAGCCCTCTATTCTACGAATATAAAACTATGAGGTATTGGAAACATAGTAGTTGAAGAGATCAGCTGTCATAATATTTAGAAGTTCTCCTACCTAGATATAAGTGTATTAGGAAGAGCGGTGTGGTTGGAATGTCTATATGCTGTATAATTCTCAGTGGAGGTCTAAGCAGAAGATTCAGAGAGAGCATGGGAATTGAAATAGATAAAGCTTTCTACATGCTAGAAGGAAAACCTATGATATATCATGTGTATGAGAAGATGTTAAGCTTATGCGATACTAAAGATATCATAATATCTCTCAGAGACTACGAAACAGTGAAACTCTATAGAGAAAAAATCCCGGAAGCTCAATATTCGGTAGATATAATAGGTGGCAGTGGTCCTCTAATAGGCTTGTACTCCTCACTTGCGAGTTGCAGAGGAGAGATAGTAATATCAGCTCCGAATGACATGCCTTATATATCAAGCGGTCTCTTAAGAGATCTAGTTGATATTGTGGATAGAGAGAGATCAGATGTAGCATCTCCTATGCTATCTAACACTGTTGTTGAGAATCTTATAATAGCTTCTAAAAGAGATCCTCTTAAGAGATTCTTAAAACTCCTGATCTCGATGAAAAGATCTAAGGCCATAGATATTATCCGGGGGATGCCTAACATATATCTCTTCAATATACAAGAACACGGATACGATGATAAAACCCTTGCTAATATAAACACGATAAGAGATCTTCAGAAGCCTAGGAAACCTAGAAAACTAGTTTCTTCAGATATATCAATAGAGAGATCATTTGATCTATATGATATAGAGAATAGAATTCTAGAGAAACTTAAGAGAAGTATTTGGCATACCATATTTAAACAGGATCCATGTGACGAATACACATACTATCTCGAGAAGAAATCATATTATATGGCATTTCAAGTATTTCTTGATCCGACGATCAGAGGACTAGAAAATATCAGAACAATGATTAAGACAGCCTTAAAGGAATTATTCTGGGAGCAAGAATGAGAGTCCTCGCAATAGATCCAGGGAGTATCACAACGTCTGTAGCAACCGTGGAGAATGACAAGATCTATAGATATAGAGAGGTTTCATCAAAAGAATTAAGTAGGAATCCAGAGATGCTTTTCGAGATGATAGAGGAAGACCAGCCAGATATAATTGTTGCACCCTCGGGATACGGTCTTCCGCCTGTAGATATAAGAGAGTTAAATACTGAGGAGAGATTAAAAAGTCTTCTTCTGAGAGAAGATGATCCGGGTATTGAAGATCTTAAATATATATCATATTTTCTAAAGCATGTTGAGAGAATTAAGGTTCCTGTAATAGGTGTTCCAGGAATATATAATCTTGCTACAATAGATCCTTCTAAAAGGATTAATAGAATAGATCTTGGAACAGCCGATAAAACAGCTACAGCAATTCTAGCCATCTATGTGCACAGTAGAGGAGATCTTGAGAGACTTAGCAGAAGCAATATAATAGTTATGGAGCTAGGAGCCTTTACATCGGGGATAGCTGTAAAGGAGGGAAGAATCATAGATGGAGTAGGAGGCACTTTATATCCTATAGGCTTGATATCAGGAGGAGGCTGGGATGGAGAGATCGCGGTTATTCTAGGAAGAAGGATCTATAAAAGAGATCTATTTAAAGGAGGTTTGAAGAGCATATGTGGAACAATAGATCTCGAGGAGATATACGTTAGATGTAGAGAAGGTTTTGAAAGGTATATAGATGATATAGCTAAAACAATTGCAGTCCTAGAGAGATCTATAAGAAGAGGAGGTTTAAAAGAAGATGAGATCAAGATATATCTCTCGGGTAGAGGAGCCAGGAATATAGTAGTCAAGGCTCTGAAAGAATACGGCTATAATCCAGAGATTCTTCCAAGATTCTTCAAAGGGTCTGATGAAAAGATTAAAAGCTCAGCCGAAGGATCTGCTTTATATGGTATTCTGTGGAAGAATAATAGAGATTTTCTGAGAAGAATAGGTGTATTAGAAGACTGGATTCCCTACGATATGAAGCTTATATACTACTAGGACAACTCTATCTTCTTCTCATCTCACTCTCTGCTAAAAGCATTGATATCTTTGGCTTCAACTCTTCTATCTTCGCCTTAGCCTTCTCTATGAAATCATTATCAGGATTATTTGATATAAATTCTCTGCCGAGACTGGTGAGGTTAAGAATTCTACCTTGTTGGGTTGTCTCAAGAAGCCCTACATATAGCAGTGACGTGAGATCTTCTTTGAGATCCTTTGACACAGGACTTCCAGCTACCAGAACTATGTTATAACCTAGGTCCAATCCTGATTCTTTTAATTCTTTAATTATCTGAAGCAAGTTTTTCTCGGAAACTTTTCCTAGCAGATTAATCAGATGGAGTAGTTTCAAAGCTTTCTGATTGTTCTTAATCTGATCTATAGTGATCACAGGTCTTGATACTATCTTCAGATCCTTAGACTTAGAACTCTGTTGAGACATGAACCCACCATATAATAATAGTGATGATAACATTAAAAACATGGTAGTGAAAAAAGATAAAGATCTAGATAATATGAATCAGAATATAATAAAGATAGAGGTGGGATGCTATTGAATGATGAATGGAGTGTACTTATAAACGAGATAAGAAATTGCCAGAAATGTCCTCTTTCAAGAACAAGAATCAATGCAGTTCCCGGGGAGGGAAGTGAGAGAGCTGAGATAATGATAGTAGGAGAAGCTCCAGGAGCTACCGAAGATGAGACCGGAAGACCTTTTGTAGGGATCGCAGGAAGCCTGCTGAGAAAGATTATGAAAGATATAGGTTTGAGAGAAGATGAGGTGTACATAACTAACGTTGTTAAGTGTAGACCTCCTAATAATAGAACACCTGAGAAAGAAGAGATCATAGCATGCAGTGATTATCTTAGAAGACAGATAAAAATGATCAAACCAAAGATAGTGATAACTCTAGGAAATGTAGCAGGAGAGTGGTTTTTTAACGAGAATAAAATGAAGTGGAATGGTATAAGCAGGCAGCATGGTAGAAAGTATGAACTAGAAGTATCAGGACATAGATTTAAATTAATACCTTCTTATCATCCTTCTGCAGCTGTTAGAGGTTCTGTAGATCCAGATATAATAAGAGAAGACCTTCTAAAAGCTCTAGAAGAACTTAACAAGCAGAATAGAGGAAGTTCAGAGAGGATTAAGACATTATACGATTACCTAAGCAGAGATTCACAAACCTCTACTTCTAGAGATTCTAGTAAAGTAAAGCATTAGAGAGAAAGATACTAAGATAACTACAATAGATATAATTCTTCTCATAAGATCTAGAGGTCTTAAGCTCTCTGAATAACCTATGATACTTGTGAGATTTTTATAGGTTTTCGTCTGATAGATCTCTTCACACTCGCTAGGTAGAAAAGCTTTCGAGAGAAAGATGATCTTAGGAACTTCAAGAGATCCATAGAGTATATCTAGCAAGATGTCTTGCGACATAAGAGATGCTAAAGTCCTGAGAGCTGAGATATATAGGCTGCTGTTTACCAGCTCAGGATCTTCTAATATGACGAAGGCTTGAAAATACATAGAATAGATCAGGCCTAGACGTGTGGCGTTTCTTCCCTCTAGAACCATAGATCTTGTGTAGTTTATATAGTTATACTCTCTAAGAACATCTTCAACACCGCTAAAACCTACAGAACTATAGATACCAATAAAAGTCGAGTACTTCAGATTGAATGAATAATCCTCTAGGATATTCTTGATATTTATAAGCGATGCCAGCATTTCATATAATCCTATCTTATTTTCAGAGATATTCTCGAGACCTAGAGTTTTTAAGAGCATTTTTGTTTCATTCGATACAGAATCTCTAGAGATGTTAAGACTTTCCATAAGAGACTTTATCTTAGAGGATAAAAGATCTAATGTTAAAACAGGCGTAAAGTTTGTACTCGAATTCATCATTAGATCTCTAGTACTTCTAAAGAGATCATACCAGTAGCTTATAGATAGAGACCTCATATATGCTATCGCAAGCTCTGATATGTTATAAGGGTTCTGAGAAGAGAAATAGTTATTTCTCTCTACTAGTGAGATCAGATCAAAAATTCTATCGAGAAGTATCAGGTAGAGATTCAGTAGATAGTAAGATTCTATAGTTCTATTATCCAGATCTTCTAGAGCTTCTCTTGATATATATAGAGATCTGTTTATACTGCTTGTAAAATCTCTATAGAGAGAGTTGAAAAGGCTTCTCTGATTATAGTATAATATAGGGAGCTCTCTCTGGTATAATGTTGTAGCCATAATATATAGGAGATTAGTCCTCAGATAATAATATTCAGGATCCTCTGGAAGATTTTTTAGAACTCTTTCAGCTAGTATCAGATCTCTATCCATAGATAGGTTCAGATCTCTAGCCAGATTAAGAGCTCTAGAATACTCTCTATACAGTATTTCCTCATACTTCCTCTGTATGTCTGTGTAAACACTTAAGCTTAAAGTTTCGGTAGTATAGTCTTCATAAGATCCAAAGAGATTACTCTTTAGATCATTAAATATATAGCTAGAAAGATTTGAGACGTCGAGATTAAATAGATCTAGTATATTACCGACGGGAACTATCCTAAGACCTCTATAGGAGCTTTCCAAACCTTCATACAGATACGAAGAGAACGGTATAAATACCGTCTTAACAGACTCTATACTACTCAGAGCATTTAACTTGCTCTTAACACCACCAACCATTTCTATAGATCCGTCTAGATTTATAGCGCCAGTACCTGAGATGCTAGTGTTAAAACCGATACCGAGAGCTGATCTAATCAGAAGATAGGTTAGGAGTGCTCCAGCAGAAGGCCCTCTTACAATTGATATATCATCTGGAAAGATAATGTAGATCCTATGGTTCTCAAGGAAAGTTTTATTTACAGAACTAGATAGAATTGAAGAGAGAAATAAACTTATTAATGTATCTGTAGCAACTGAAGATACTCCCACCACATATATGCCGCTGCCTCCTTCAATAATGTAGATAATTGTTCTCACGGCTTCTCCCCCTCTATCTGATACAGCTGGAATATAGATCTGATATGAATAACATGTGTTATTCTGCGAGAAAACTTGTGAAGTCATTTGAAGAAAAAATCCTATTAGTATCATAAGAAGAATTATATATGATGCAACTTTAGCTCCCGCTAGTGATCTCAACCAGATCATCCTCTATAAGAGGAGTCTAGCACTGGTCTCTCAGAATTTTCTATACGTTAGTAAGCTAATATACTGAAATTCATAAGTTTTCAGAATTAGATCCTTGTTATAATGCTAAGAGAAGGTATGCTATTTGCTTAAAGTTTTAACAGGGTACAAGAATATTGAAGAGGTGTTGTGTATGAGTTTAATCGAGCGTATCCCTAAAACATTTCAACCTAGCTACGCGCCCGAATGGGGTTCTGGAGGGGTTTTTGGTCTGAAATATCATAGAGGAGTACTTTACTTCACATTAGCTTTTGAAGCAGAATCATTCTTTATAGAGAGAGACTATCAGCAGAGATATAAATACGATCTAGTAGGACCTCAACCTGTGTCAGGCGGAGATACATATGGTGCTGTAGAGGCCGTAGATGAGAAAATATACTTCGGAGGCTGGGTTCACGCACCTGCAGTATACGGACAGAGAGGAGCAGGAGGTTCTACAATTCTATTCAATAATAAATACAGTCATGTACACGAGTATGATATTAATGAGAGAAGGGTTAGACTGCTTTGGAGAGATACTATAAAACATCCCGAGAAATGGGCTGGAGAGATCTCTGAGATAATATATGATCCTGTGTCTACAGAGCTACTACTAGCAAGAGCTGACGGTCATGAGAATCTAGGTATATATACTTTAGACCCGAGAAGCGGAGAGGCTAAGAGACTTAGCTCCAGACCTGCTCTGAAAGGCTCTAAATACCTGGATTATATATGTTTTGACATATCGAAGTTCGATGGTGTTGAGGGATTTCAATGTCTAGATCTAATCTCTCGAAAGATCTTGTATTATGAGCTTGAAGATGTAAAAAGAATATCTGTAGATGAAGATGGAACTCCCATATACTCTATGGGACCTGCTACCGAGGCCTATGGCAGGTTCTTTGCCTTTGTAAGGTCTGGAGTCTTTGTAGGGAATCCTGTAGAGCCTGTACTCGATGATATGAGATTTGTAAGATTATTCGACTACGGAGTCTCAGGTCTAAGTCCCAGAAGATCTAATGTTATAAATGTTGGAGGAGGTATTCTTGTGGCTTATAATGCTAGTGTCGAGACAGCGTATCATATAGATGATCTAGGGCTTTCAAAAAGACTTAACTATGTAGTCTCACCAACAGTTCTTCTATATATAACACCTCCCGCGGCAAGGATCGTAGGTGTTCTAGGTGCTAGAGCGACTTCTCTGGAAAGTTTAGGAGATAAGATTCTAATAGGATATTCAACGACAGCAAATCTAGGAGGCAGAGATGCTACCATAATAGATTCAGGTGTAAGAGGTATTACCGTTTTAAGTGAAGATATAATATATTCACCAAATCCTCCTTACTCAGCTAGAGTACCTCTTAGAGAGATTTCGGGAAGAACTTTCGGAGGAATCCCACTCTACGGCTATAAAGAGAAGTATTTAACCATATACTCAAGTAAAGATCTGGTTCTCCAGATCAATGAATACGATCTAGGTTTACCTCCTCAGTTTTACGGCAGAGATCTAGTTCATGTAAAGAGCGGAAAAGATATAATAGATCTAAGAGGTTACAGACATATAGTATCATTCAAGATACATAATGGACCATCTGATGGAATAGCAGTTATAGATCTCCTCTAGAGGTTTTAGAAGCTATGAGGGAATTACAAGGACCGGTACTAGCATACGACATAGGAGCTACCTGGATTAGAGCTGCCATAGTAGCTGAAAGAAATGGAAATATAGAGATCCTGGCAAGAAACAAGGTTAGAACCAAAGGCGACACCCCCGAAGAATTTAGAGAAAACTTTGAAGAAGTTCTCCAAGGGATTCCTAGAGATTTTCTGAGAGAAATTAAAGGTATAGGAATCGGAAGTATAGGACCTATGGATCTGAAGAGAGGTATTCTTACAAATCCTCCTAATATAAAAGCGAAAAATATAGATCTCAAATATATAATGAGTAAACTATTCGAGGGCAAGCCTGTATACCTGGCAAACGACTGTGTGGCAGGAGCTTTAGGTGAGTATTTCTACGGATCTGGAAGAGGGTTTGATAACATCGTTTATATAACTATTAGCACGGGTATTGGAGCTGGAGTAATAGTAGACGGAGAACCTCTAGTAGGTAAGGATGGGAATGCGCATGAGATAGGTCATCTAGTTATAGATAGATCTATTGGTATAAAATGTAGTTGCGGAGGCATAGGACATTGGGAAGGTATGTGTAGCGGTTCTGGAATCCCGAAACTAGTAGAATACATCGCTTCAAAGAAGAGATATGAAGGATCCAAACTACAGAAGATGCTTAGTGAGAGAAGTATCACTGCTGTAGAAGTCTTCGAATCATATTACACCAGAGATCCTCTAGCTGTTGAGGTGATAGAGGAATGTAATGAGATAAATGCGGCAGGGGTTGCATCAGTTATAAACGCGTATGATCCCGAGATAGTGATCTTGGGCGGTTCCGTGGTTCTTAATAATAGATGGATTGTTGATGAAATAAGAAGGAGAGTACATAAGTATTCCATAAACAGACTGCCTAGAATAGAGGTCACGAGATTTGAAGATGACATAGTTATTATAGGAGCAGCAGCACTGATTCTAGGAGAATATAACAAGAAGAAGTTTTTCAGAATAGTATGAGCCCTATTCTGCCCGAGAAATGATAACTATTTTAAGGGTTCAGTTCTCATGTGAGCTCATACTACTATGATTTCATCCTCTCCCTCTCTACAGATCTTTCTTACACATTTTCTTAGAAGCGTTCTTCGAACTCCTAAAATTCATAATTGAAACCTTTTCATCTTAGATTTCACTCGGTACAGGCAGTGTTCTTGCGAAAACATGAGGAGTATTCTATCAAATTTACTGAGCAACTATTATGCGAAGATAAATCAGATATGAAGACCGAAACTTTTGAAAAAGAATCAGCCAGAGCTTTATGTCTAAGAGAGAATGAAAAGATCCTAGTATGTAGTATACTATTTAAATATGTTTCTCTCCAGTTCTTCTAGTAGCAGAAGGTTTTCTCTCACGAGATTTTCTCTAGAGATTTTATCAGTAGGATCTATTATTTTCTCTTCGCCTGCTATAGTTATCTTCTGCGAGATCAGACCTCTATATATCATGGATGCGAGATCTGGATATGATACTAAAGATAGATCACTGTATAGTTTTCTATAACCCTCCAAGGCTATAGGTTTCAAAAATAATCTGCTAAAGTACATGTAGAATTTATAGATGTCTTCATCATCGGATAATCTCTCAAGTATCTTCATAAGAGGATCTTTTAATTCTCTGATGAGATTTCTCTGAATTTCTTCTATGAAAAGAGTGATCCTAAGATGCTCTCTAGGATTATAATGATCTATAGCTTTCAAAATATTTTTTGAAAATCTCTCAATAAAACCTCTCCATGAGTCTGAGGGTATATCTAGATCTGTGTGATATACAGGATAGATATCTGTAGAAAAGTTATGTAGTGTGAGAGCAGGAACACCCCTCCTTATGAATGATATAGAATCCATATAGACATGACCAAATCCTTCTACATAGGATTCCAAAGATATAGCATTCTTGAAACTGTAGGCTATGTCAGGAACTGTGAATGATATCTTAAGAGGCTCTTTATAAGCTACGTCGAGAACCAACCCTAGAGACCTGTTTCTCACAAAATCTTCCTCAGGGATCCTATCTAGATAAACTCTGGATCCATAAGCCCAATACCATGCAGGATTTCTAGGATCTCCGAATTCTTCGGCTGTGAAACTTATAATCTTGATCTTATTTCTTATAGATTTTTTTCTTATCATCTCAGCTAATCTAATCAGCGTGAGAACACCCACGGCGTTATCTCTGAAGCCTTTCAACCATGCATCATGATGCGCCGATACTACTACCTCTCCCCTGCTTCCTTCTTTCACAACCTCTACGTTATAACCCTTAGAACTTCTGACAGATGATGCGATATGCAACTCTATCCTTCTTCCTATATACCTTTTCATGAAAGGATAGTACTCTAGAGGAATATGAACAGCTGGAATGGAGACTTCTATTGGATCGTTAAACCCGTAGCTCCACTTACCGGAGATTACGATTCTTCTTCTTCTCCAGGGATAGTAGTCATAGAAAACCACTGCTTTCGCACCTCTCTCTACAGCTTCGTTGTACAGGATCCATATATTATCGGGTTGATCTGTTGTGGATATTAGAAGGATCTTATCAGAACATTGTTTCATCTCATCTGTTAGGATCCCCGAAATAATATCTTCTTCCTCATATGGAGGTAGAATACTGCATTTCACGAGATCTCTCTCAACATTCATAATACTACAATATTTCTCCTCCCATGTTATCACATCAATCTCATGTATTTTAGAAGAATCACATGAAATCTTCTCGCATAGAAAGTCTCTAAGCTCTGTCGCGAAATTTCTCTCTTCAATCCATCCAGAGATCCTCTCTCTAAGGAGGTAGCTTTCCAGAAATCTATCAAGACCTTCCTCGTTCACCAACTATCTACCTCCTTCATTATACATAGAAACTATGATTTTATTAGAGATCTATTGTATTTATAGAAGAGGTTATATGCTTATATCCTTTATAAAGATACTCACTATCAGGGAATATTCTATGGATACGGTTTTTCCCAAGATTTTAACAGAGATTCCAGGTTCTAAAGCCAGAGAGATCATAAATAGATCTAGAGAGTATATAGCTACATCAACCCATGACCCTAAAAACCTTCCTCTGGTCGTAGAAAGAGGTGAGGGAGTATGGCTGGTAGATGTAGATGGGAATATATACTTAGACTTCACATCAGGAGTTTCCGTTAATAATTTAGGATGGCCTACTCATCCTGAGATACGTGAGGTAGCTATAACCCAGATGAGTCTGCTAGCTCATGCTGCAGGAACTGATTTCTATAATGAATATCAGCTTAAACTCGCCGAAAAGCTTACATCAATTACCCCAGGAGGGTTTAAGAAGAAAGTTTTCTTTAGCAATAGCGGTACTGAAGCCAATGAAGCTGCGATCAAGATCTCTAGATATTCTACGGGGAGAAAATATTTCATAGCATTTATAGGGGCTTTCCACGGTCGTACCATGGGTTCTCTAAGTCTGACAGCTTCTAAACCTGTTCAAAAGAAACGCTTCTTCCCCTCAATGCCTGGGGTAATCCATGTACCATATCCTAATCCTTATAGGAATCCGTGGGGTATCGACGGATATGAGAACCCGCAGGATCTTGTTAATAGAGTTATAGATTTCATAGAATACTGGGTTATGCAACATCTAGTTCCTCCAGATGAGATTGCAGGGATCTTCGTAGAACCCATACAAGGCGAAGGAGGTTATGTGGTTCCTCCGAAAAACTTTTTCATAGAATTAAAGAAGCTAGCTGATAAATATGGAATCTTGATCGTAGACGACGAGGTTCAGATGGGCTTAGGAAGAACTGGTAAAATGTTTGCAATCGAGCACTTCGGAATAGCACCTGATATAATAACACTAGCTAAGGCGTTGGGAGGAGGATTAATACCTATAGGAGCTACCATATTCAGAAGAGATCTAGATCTAGAGCCTGGAGCTCATAGTAATACTTTCGGAGGACATGCCCTAGCATCTGCAGTAGCTCTTAAGACTATAGAACTCACCGAAAAAATCCTCCCCTCTATACCGAGACTTGAAGCTCTCTTCTTGAAGAGATTGCATGAGATTAAAGAGAAATACGAGATCGTAGGAGACGTAAGAGGTCTAGGTCTTGCATGGGGTGTGGAGTTTGTGAAGAGTAAGAAGAGCAAGGAACACGCTCCAGAGATCAGGGATAATGTTATATTTAACTCGCTGAAAAAAGGACTTGTGATACTAGGTTGTGGCAAGAGTTCTGTAAGATTGATTCCGCCTCTAATTATAACTCCTGAACAAGCTGAGATAGGTTTGGAGATATTCGAGAAAGCCATAAAAGATTCTATTGATTGATTCTTAATATAAATTTATTTCTTCTATTGCTACTTATCATTTTCGCGATAACTCCTCTTCTTATGAGATCAGATACAACTCTCCTTATGTATAGACCATCATAGTATAAGCCTTCTATTTCTAGAAGCTCTCTAAGCTCATCGAATGTAATCTCATCTCTGTTTTTTATGATCTCTAGGATCTTCTCTTCTAGAAGTCTTCGATTAAATTCTTCTCCAAGATTTTGCTCGGACAAGAAAACACCTAAAATTCTACTTACTCTTCCTAGGAACAGAAGATGGAGGAACCACTGTTGGAACTGGAAGTCCCTGAGCTTTTCTCTCTCTAATCCAGAATTCTCTTCTATTTCTAACTCTGGGAACTAGATTCCTCTTAGGCTTCTTAGGTATCTTAGGTGTCTGGCTTCTCACTTTACCAGCCTTAGTCATTGAACCATGTGTGGGCATTCTAACACCCTAATTTATGATTAAAGATTGAAGTATTAAAAGCTAAGATCTTTCGGATTAATATCATTAGGCGGGGAAGCAGGTCTCTAGGACAATTCTTTATAGTAAGCATGCTAAGCCTAATAATATTTAAATCTTAACAACAACAATTGTTTATAGAATAGACCCTAGGAAAGTGACTCGATCTATGGATGAAACCTCAGATGAATCGCTTCTCCAAAGAGTTAAATTACTTCTAGAAAGAGAAAAACATGAGATCAAATATAAGCAGAAATCTGACGAGAGAATTTTCATATACGATTTAATAGCAGATAAATACGAAGATCTGGTCATATCTAGATCTTTTTTCTACTCCAATCACTACAGAGAAATAATAAGATTCCTGAGAAAACAGGTTTTGAAACGCGTGAAAAGAGGAGGCTTAGTAGCCGATATAGGCTGTGGCACTGGTTTCTGGAGTCTTCTTCTCAAGAAATTA
This sequence comes from Sulfolobales archaeon, assembly GCA_038881635.1. Classification (NCBI taxonomy): domain Archaea; kingdom Thermoproteati; phylum Thermoproteota; class Thermoprotei; order Sulfolobales; species Sulfolobales archaeon. The sequence continues at coordinate 129,666 of JAVZPJ010000001.1, forward strand.
GGCTACCAGGTTATAGGCATTGATATTTCTAGTAGATCCATAGAGATAAGCTTCTCTAGAGGAGTTGAAAGCCTCGCTGGTGATGCAAGACATATGAGTTTTAGAAGAGAAGCCTTTGACTTGGTCTTGTCACTGGCTTCGGTGTTAAACCACCTGAAAAATCCGCGAGAATTCTTCAGAGATGCTTCATACATACTCAAACCTGGAGGCTTTCTAGTTTTTGACTTTGATAGCTCTTGGGCGCTTGATAATCTATATGAAGCGCTTATCTATAAAAATTACTCCAAAAAGATTCTTAAATCTCTTATAACATTAAAGATCCTAAGAGAAGATCTGGATCTTGAGTGGAGTTTTGGAGGAATTGAAATAAAAATGTTCAGTCCTATAGAGATCATGAGAATCCTAAAAGAGTATGGGTTAGATATAATACGTGTAGAACCTATCCATATATTTCCAGGATTTATACCAGTTAGAATTCAGGAGAATACAGAGAATATAACGCTCAAAAAGATTCTAACAGCATTATATAAGATAGATCATCTCGTTAAAAAAGTTCTACCAATGCCTATACCATTACCTGTATCATATATAGTTCTCGCAAGAAAAAAAGAAACTCAGTAGTTCTCGTTTTTTCTCATTTCTACTATTATGACAGATATAATCTGCCCTAGAGGTGATATTATAGGTATATATCTTATGTCTTTCATTTATATTGTCACCCTATTATTTATACATATGCTACCAGGCTTAAAAATATTAAACAATAGATCAAAGATAGATCTGAGAGAGTGTTTTCAGTGTTATTCTAAGTATTAAGCTGGTATCTGGTAAGCACCTATACAACGAAGGACTTTCTAAATAGATTAAGATCATACCTCATACTATATTATTGGATCTCTAGAATTCTCTCTTGACATGAATCGACTTATTAGAAATCACAACCCTTATACTGATCTCTATGAAGAAATATTTAAAATATCTCGAAAAGACCAGATAGTAGAAAGGATTAATTAGATCTAGCAAGTAAGTTCACTTGGCAAGATTCTTAAATTTTAGAGCATTATTAGATGTATTTCGTGGAATAAGTGATAGATTAATTTATCTGATTCGATGTATTTCTCTCACAAATCTTCTGAAGATCTCCACAGATCCTGTAAAAGGATCTATTTCTCCTAAAGCTATTCTGTCTAGATACTCCTTCTCTCTATCTATGTAATTTTCCAAGGTTTTCTCTAGAAGGTGTCGTAATATGATCTTTGCTGAATATTTTCTTCTTCTACTCACAATATTCCCAAAGCTTCCTGTCTTCATTAGATACTCTCTATGTTCATCTAATCCTTTAACTAGATCTTCTATACCTGTTCCTAGTACTGCAGAAACCTTATAAGCCTTAGGTTTCCAATCAGATAAGCCTTGATTCTGGAGTATTTCTAATATCTCGCGTAGAGTTTTGAACATCTGCTCGGATTCGGGCTTGTCAGCCTTATTTAATACATAAAAATCTCCTATCTCCATAAGACCCGCTTTAAGAAGTTGTATATCATCACCGGCGCCGGGTATGAGAACGTTGATCAGTGTATGAGCTATATTGTGTATATCCACGTCAATCTGACCAACACCAACACTCTCAATAAAGATCCTGTCGAAGCCTAAGCCATCGAACACCTCAACAAGCATAACAGTTGAGATACTCAGACCACCACTAACTCCACGTGTTGCAGTGCTCCTTATAAAAACATTAGGATCCTGTGAGTGATGTTGCATTCTAATTCTATTCCCCATAAAACTGCCTCTGCTAAAGGGAGATGTAGGGTCTATTGTGATCACACCTATTCTTTCTCCTCTGCTTCTATACATAGATATAAGTTTCGAAATAAGAGTACTTTTACCGACTCCGGGGCTTCCTGTCACTCCGATCACATGAGCTCTACCACCATTTTTAATTACTCTCTTCACTATCCCTCTATAAATCTCAGGATCTATTTCACCTGGAAACTCTGCTATAGTGAGAATCCTAGATATAGATCTTATATCTCCTTTAAGAGCTCTCTCAAAGAGTTCTTCGGCATCTATTCTCACTTTCTCCTCTCCTCTACAAGTTCTTTAATTCTTTTAACGATATAAGAGAGAGGTGTATCAGGGGGAAAGACTTCTGCTACACCCATCTCTTTAAGCTTTTCAGCATCGTCTGGGGGTATGGTTCCTCCAACAACAACTTTTATATCTTCAGCACCATTATCTTTAAGAAGTTTCAGCACCATAGGTACTAAAGTCATATGAGATCCGCTTAGCATGCTAATACCAATTACATCGGCATCTTCTTGTAGAGCTGTGTTCACAATCATTTCAGGAGTTTGTCTAATTCCTGTGTACACTACTTCGAATCCCGCGTCTCTTAGAGCTCTTGCAACGACCTTAGCTCCTCTATCATGTCCGTCTAAACCTAGCTTCGCGACTATGATCTTAGGTATTTTCCTATATTCTCTAAGGCTTGACTCCTCAGACCCTATAAGTTCTTCTGAGTAGAGGATCATAATATCCCTCGGTATTAGTTTTAAAGATATATAGGCTCACTCCACTCACCATAGATCTCTCTGAGTGTTCCCATGATCTCTCCCAGTGTTGCTCTACTAATAGCCGCATTATACACATACGGCATTATATTCTCTCCTCTCATGGCAGCTCTCTCTAATTCTAGTAGTGAACTTCTCCACTTTGCAGGATCTCTCTCACTTCTAACCCTTCTAACTCTCTGTATCTGTTGTTCTCTAACTTTTTCTTCATCGATCTTGAGAAGAGGTATTCTCTTCTCTTCTTCAAGTATCTCTCCTTTGAATGCATTAACGCCGACCACGATCTTTCTCATCTCCTCTATAGACTTCTGCTTTCTATATGCACTCTCGGTTATAAGAGATTGTGGGTATCCCTTCTCTATAGCGTTGATCATGCCTCCCATCTCTTCTATCTTATATATAATCTTCCATGCTTCTTCTTCGATTCTATCTGTGAGCCACTCAATATAATAAGATCCTCCCAAAGGATCTACCGTATCAGCTATCCCGCTTTCATATGCTAAGATCTGCTGGGTTCTTAGAGCTATTTTTGCAGAGAATTCTGTAGGTAAAGCTAGTGCCTCGTCGAATGCATTGGTATGAAGACTCTGAGTTCCTCCCAGAACTGCTGCCAGAGCTTGTAGAGTGACCCTGATAATATTGTTATAAGGCTCTAAAGCCGTAAGCTCAACACCACTAGTCTGGGTATGAAATCTAAGCCACATACTCCTCTTCTTAGTAGCTCCAAACCATTCTTTCATAATCTTAGCCCACATTCTTCTTGCAGCTCTGAACTTAGCTACGTGCTCGAATACCTGAACCCCTGAAGCAAAGAAGAAGGAGAGCCTATGAGCAAAATCATCTACCTTATATCCTCTTCTAATCATTTCTCTAACATACTCTATACCATCAGCTAAGGTTAGTGCTAGCTCTTCAACCGCTGTTGCTCCTGCTTCATATATATGATAACCCGAAATACTTATGGGATTCCATTTGGGAAGATTTTTAATACTCCATTCAATGAGATCTACTCCGATCTTAAGAGCAGGCTGTGGCGGAAATACCCATGATTTCTGAGCTATGAACTCTTTCAACTGATCATTCTGCGTAGTTCCTCCGATCTTCTCATCAGGAACACCCTGACTTCTAGCTGTGGCTACATAGAAGCTTAACATAACAGGTGCAGGAGGATTTATAGTCATGTTAGTGGTAACCTCCCCCATGTTTATCCCATTAAATATCACCTCCATATCATTGAGCGTAGGTACTGAAACTCCTACTACCCCCACCTCTCCGTAAGCTCTAGGATCATCAGGATCTATGCCTAACAATGTAGGGAAATCAAACGCTATAGAAAGCCCTGTTTCTCCATGTTCTATCAGGTACTTAAATCTTCTGTTAGTATCTTCCGGAGTTCCAAATCCGCTGAACTCTCTCATAGTCCAAACTCTTCCGCGATACATATTGTAATGTATTCCTCTAGTGAAGGGATACTGCCCTGGCATCCCAAGCTGCTGTATATAATCTTGATCTGAGATGTCTAGAGGAGTATACACGTTCTTTATAGGAATACCTGATTCTGTTTCAAAAGACTTCTTACGATCTCTATATCCCTCCTCTATTTTTTCCTTCTCCCAAGCCTCTATAATAGAACTAAGGATCTCTATAAACTCTCTATTAAAAACTTTAAAAGAATAATCCACTGCAGTCCCCTTTAACTAATAGAGAGGTACAGGATAATAAACTTTATAATAAGTTAAATAATATTATTCTGAGAAACTATTATTTTGATCGCAGATCTAGAATATAATTCTTAAACAGGGTTTTTAATAGTAATTCAATTTTCTTATTTCATATATTAAGATCGTAAATATTTCTATTCTTAATAATTCTTTTAAAGATTCTGTCTTCTATAATGAATTTAAAAACTTTGATGAGAAATACATCTATGGTGGTATTTTGAGCCGAGATTATAAGAACGTGCTAGAATGGATTCTATCAACGCCTTGGACTAAGGTTTATGATAATTACGTAAATAAGAAAATAGATCTTGAGATTGATACAATACATGGAGTCTTTAGAAGGGTGGCGAGAGAGGTTGCTAGAAAAGATTTTCTGATATTCTTCAACAGAAGATACACTTATAGAGAAATAGATCTATTATCGGATGCCATGGCTCTTATGCTTGCCGAAGATGGTGTTAAAAAAGGTGATGTAGTAGCTTTACAGCTTCCAAACACTCCACAGTATGTGATCTCGTTATTCGGAATTCTAAAGGCTGGAGGTATTGTATCTCCTATGAATCCTCTGTACACATCTTCAGAAATAGCGTTTCAGCTCAAAAACTCTGGTGCGAAATATTTTATAACTCTAGATCTTTTTCTCAACAGGTATAGAGAAATAGAAGAAGAAGTACCTCTTAGAAGGGTTTATGTTACAAGTATATCAGATGCTCTAGGGTTTCCGCTCAACCTGCTCTATAGATTAAAAGAGAAACCTCCTAAAGTTGTTGAGAGTAATAGAATTAAGAATCTCTATCCCATATTGAAGAGATACTACTCTGAGATCGGAAAAGGTGTTAGAAAACCTCCTGAAGTAAATGTTACACCAGATGATCCTGCTCTTATAATGTATACTGGAGGAACTACTGGAATCCCTAAAGGAGCTCTAATTCTCCACAGGAATGTTGTATCTAATATGCAACAAGTTGCTGAGTGGCATCCTCCGAAAAAAGATAATATAAAGAGAGGCTATGTCTACGCTGGTGTCCTGCCCTGGTTCCATATCTATGGTCTAGTAGTTACTCTAATGACCTGTGTATACACAAGATCAACAATAGTAGTATTCCCAAGATGGGATCTTAAAAGTGTTCTAAAAGCTGTTCAGAAGTACAAGATCGATGTACTTCATGGTGTTCCCACTATCTATACGTACATAGTGAACAGTCCTCTATCGAGAAAGTACAAGCTTAACTCTCTCATGGCAGCAATAAGTGGTGCAGCGCCTCTGCCTGTGGAGATCCTGAAGAAATTTGAAGCTCTTACAGGAGCTAAGCTTAGAGAAGGATACGGGCTTACTGAGACTGCTGTGGTCACTCATGTTAATCCTCTGATGGGTAAATATAAGGAGGGTTCTATAGGTGTTCCCATACCAAATACCTATGCAGCCATAGCTCACCCTGATGAACCTATTCTACTACCTCCCGGCGAGATCGGTGAAATCGTGATAAGCGGACCTCAAGTATTCGCAGGATATTATAACATGCCGGAGGAGAATAAAAGAGCATTCTTCGAATTAGGTGGTTTAAGATGGTTTAGAACAGGAGACATAGGATATATGGATGAGGAGGGATACTTCTTTGTAGTAGACCGGAAGAAGGATATGATAAAGTATAAAGGATATTCTGTGTATCCTAGAGAGATTGAAGAAATTCTCTACAAACACGAGGCAGTATACGAGGCTGCGGTAGTTGGCATAAGAGATCCCGAGGGTGTATCAGGAGAGCTGCCCATAGCGTTTGTAGTCTTGAAGAAAGAGTATGAAGGCAAGATAAGCGAGCAGGATCTCATAGAGCATCTCAGAAAACATCTAGCACCCTACAAGATGCCTAGAAAGATTTTATTTGTAGGAAGTCTTCCTAAGAGTGCTGTCGGTAAGATTCTTAAGAGAAGTATTAGAGAAAGAGTTAAGGCTGAGATAGTGGGAGGAGAGCTTGTGATCCGATATCAAGAATGAGAAGTAGTTTATAGTTTATGGTTTTTATTTTTCAAGATGAAATTCCACAAGGATTAGGTTGAGCTTAAGAGATCTAGAATCTCATGTGATACTTCTAGTAGGATTGGCAGCGTTTATAGGATATCTGTTCTTCATAGGTTTTAATAATATCATCGTGCTGGTTCTAAAACTCTCGCCATATACTCTAGCCCTGGTCTTATTAACCATGATCCTTGGAATGATTCTTCATGCTCTCACATGGTTCTTCTCTTTAATCTCTAATCGGTTTGAGAGAGGTGTAAGAGTGAGAGATTGTATAGGTATAACGGGCGTATCTCTTCTATCGGGATACCTACTTCCTGTAGGAGCTGTTACAGATATTGTTAGGGTGGTTCTCTCGATGAGGAGAATGAATCTAAAGCCTTCTACAGCTATATCCTCAGTAATACTTCATAGATTATATCTATCTTTATCAGGTTTAATATTATTCGTAGCAATCTACTTATTAGGTTTTCTCCTCTATGGTACCTATTTAAAGTCAGCGCAATTACTTATAATAACATTCTACGTAGCTCTAGTGATCCTTCCTACGCTAGCTTTTGCTGGAATTATTGGAAGTTCTTTTTTCAGAAATTTTATGTATAAAATTACTATCTTTGTAGAGAAAAAGTTTTCTAGGAAGTATTCTTTCAATCCAGAGATCTTTGTCTATGAATATAGAGATTCCCTGAAAAGATCTTTTACTTCGATACCATATTCCTCTCTAGCTTTCACCACTTCAATAGGAGAATGGTTTCTCTTAACAGTAACAACATATCTTATTATATCAGGCTTCACCACGTATACAAGTATCATGGAATCTTTCACTGTTGCTTTATCTGTTCAGCTTATCTACTGGATCATGCCTCTCTCATTCAGTAGTTCAATAGGTCTTCTAGAACTTTTCACGACACTTCTACTCCAGCTCTCAGGACTTTCACCTCAGGTAGCTGCAAGTTTCGTAATACTCTATAGGATCTTTGGATTTCTAGCAATCTTCACACTCTCCTATCCAGCTCTCAGAGCTATGAAAATTAGAAGACTGAAAGATCTGATAGAACCTATATCCAGCGGCTACTATGAAGATAGAGGTATGCGGGAAATGTCTCAGAATAGAAAATAAATAAACTCTTATGTGATCCCTAGATATAGTCTTGCAAAGTCAGGATTCTTAAGAAGCTCTTGAGGTTCTCCCTCATACCTTATAGTTCCACTTACCAGCAGGTAAGCCTTATCTCCTATCTGAAGGGCTTTTGCCGCGTGTTGCTCTACTAATATTATTGTTATCTTATGTCTATCTCTGAGTTCAACTACGGTATCTAGAACTTTTTTGACTATCTTAGGTGCCAGATCTGTTGTCACTTCATCTAGAAGCATTATCTCAGGTTTTCTCATAAGAGCCATGCCAATTGCTAGCATTCTTCTCTCACCACCACTTAGCGTCCCAGCTTTTCTTCTTCTAAATTCTGAAAGCACAGGAAATATATCTAAGATCTCTTCTATTCTATCTTTAATCTCCTCCTGAGGAAGAAGATATCCTGCCATTCTAAGATTCTCTTCTACTGTTAACGATGAGAATATATTACCTATTTGAGGCACGTATGAGATCCCTAGCTTAGCTATCTTGTATGGGGGCATTCTACTTATATCCTTATCTTTAAAGAATATGTTTCCTGAGAAAAGAGTTGCGAGACCTACTATAGAGTTCATCAGAGTTGTTTTTCCAGCTCCATTAGGTCCTACGACAACTGTTATCTTATTAGCTTCCGCACTAAAATTAACGTCGAAGAGAACTTTGAGACTTCCATATCCCGAGAAGAGTTTTCTGGTCTCTAAAAGAGGCATTAGATCACCCTATGTAAACTTCTATAACCTGAGGATTATTAACAATACTCTGAGGATCTCCCTCCGCTATTACTCTTCCTCTATCCATAACATAGACATAATCTGCGAAAGGAAGCGCTATATCTATTCTATGCTCTATAACCAGAAAGCTCACACTACTATTCTCTCTAATCTTTCTAATCTGTTTAAAGATCTCGTGTGCGTATGCAGGGTCTGTGCCTCCTATAGGCTCGTCTAAGATTATAAGATTCGCTCCTGTCGCGAGAGCTCTAGCAACTTCTAGCATCTTAAGTTGTCCAGCTCCGAGAGCTTTAGCGGTCTGATCCCAGTTCTTTTCAAGACCTACCATTCTTAATATATTAAGAGCTTTAGAGATATTCTCCTCTTCACTCTTACGCCATAAATTTTTTATAGGAGCTATAAGAGGATTTTCACCGGGGTTGTTCATTGCAACAAGCACGTTGTCTAGTACTGTGAGAGATAAGAAGGGTTGTGGTATTTGAAAGGTTCTAACTATACCCATCTTATACCTCTTATGAGGTTCTAGATCTGTTATATCAATAGAACTTCCGTCAGGATCCGGTCTATATATGATTCTCCCTTCATCAGCTTTTAACACACCTGTACATAGATTTACAAATGTCGTCTTCCCAGCACCATTAGGTCCTATCAGAAGAGTTATCTTATTTCGTAAAATCTTCATATTAACCCTGTTAACGGCTACTAGACCACCGAATCTTTTCACAAGATCCCTGGTCTCCAGAATGGGAATAGAAGTTTTTTCGCTTAATTCTCTGCTCAATAGAAACACCCCATGATCTTCTCAATGCTTTGAGGAATTAAGACTCTCTTCGAAATAGAGAGATTCAGCTTTGTGTATTCTCTCCTCAGAGAGTTAGATCTCTTGCCGAATCTCTGGTATTTGAAATTCATCTTTTCTTGATCGGAATTCGAGAATACTCGCCCTAGATGTATAGATAGAGAGCTAATTCTAGAGTATTTTGAGAAAGCTATTGGTTTCAAGAGCACCATCAATATGCCATGATGTATGAACCCTTATAAACTTTCTATTATGCTTCTGACTTAAGAGAACAAAGATATACTAGAAATATAAATAAAAAAGTTCTTTGTTTTTATGTATAGAATTCTATTGTCTCTGTAAGCCCACGATATAGTCCTACTACCTTCCACGTATACGTGCCATTTTCGAATACCACAGCCCACAGATCGTAATCTCCTAGAGCTCTATCACCGTTGCTATCAAGAACAATGAACCCTGAGGCTCCTATGTAGTGTGAGAGAATTAATGGTAATGTGTTCTTAATTGCTTCACCATCATACTTGCCGCATGCATCTATGGCCAGAGCTACAGTCCATAAAGCATCATATACGAAGTATGTATATCCCATAGGCTCCATTCCTAACGCATCTTTAACCCACTTTCTGATCTTCTCAGTATATGGAGATATTCCTGGTGAAGCCATTGTATTCCACAGCTTAACTTTAACGGCGAACTCAGCTATAGGAGGATCTAGAAGCGGTTGCACTGCTGCCGTTCCATCGGATCCCTGCCATATAACGCTTCCAAGAACCGGATAATTCTTAGCTGCAGCTATTAATGCAGCTGCTTCTTCAAAGCTTATCATGAGAACACCTACTTTATTAGCACCATACTTAGACACAGCGTCAGATACTATAGAATTCAACCTGCTTGCCTCTACAGAGAACTCCTTAGCTGCAGGATCGTATCTTACTCCTTCAAGCACTCCACAGGATTCGCCACTGGCCTTGCATATGCTATTAAAACTCTCTACAGTAGCCTTCTCAAGCCCGTCTCCCCAGGTATCTCCTCTCCATATAGGAGCAATCCATCTCACACCTCTGAGCCACATGATCTTAGCTATAGCCTTACCCTGATAAAGATCATTTGGCGTGTATCTCAGTATCATATCATTAAGAGCTAGAGCCGGAGAAGTCGAAGAAGGCGATATAACCAGAAGTTTATTAGCATCTACATAACTCTTTACCTCAGCAACCTCAGCACTGGATGCGAGACCAATAAAAACCTTAACCCCTCTACCATGTAATGCCATAACCTTATCTAGAGCTGTCTTAGGATCTGTAGCAGTGTCTTCAAATATTAAACGTATCCTCCAAGGCCTCCCGAGAGAAGCTAGATAAGAGTTGATTTCCTCAGCAGCTTTTTCAGCTACAACTCTATATTGTTTTCCAAAGGTTGATAGAACGCCTGTAAGTGGTATTGTCATACCAATAGGTATATCCCCGCTAAGCCCAGTCGCTGGTGCTGTAACAGCGACAGTTGCTGTGGTGGCTGTTCCCACACCCGCTGGGGGTGCCATGGATATTCCAAGTAGATAACCTCCTATAAGTCCTACCACTAGAAGTGCTATTGATAAAGCCACTGCCGTGATCTTGGATATACCGGCTTTACTCATGTTCAAAACCCAAAGGATTCTGTCTTAGAAAGTATATAAGTTTTTTGTATTATAAATTTTAAAATAAGCTTCTAGATAATAATTTTATATAAGATAAGACTCACAAATCTAGAAAAATGATGATCCATCTTAATAAAAATATATAAGATGAACCTAACAAAGTATTCTGGTGCTACAATTTGATAGAATCAGATCTCATAGTTAAGGCTCTGGCGTATGCTAGTGGTATAGGTATTGGTGCTGCTGCTATAACCCTGATCTATAGTACTACTCGAACATTTAATTTCGCTCATGCTAGCATGGTTGCATGGGGATTCTATATTGTATTTACCATGACTACATTCTTTGGAGGTTCTCCTTATTACTATCTACCTCTAGCAGGATTGTTCTCTTCGCTCCTAGGAATTATACTCTATTTAGCAGTTAACAGAAGACTTTTAGAGAGAGGAGCTAGCGAAGTCACCCTTATGATGTCTACCTTAGGAGTTGATCTTATTTTCTTCGGATTTCTTAACGTCTATATAGACTATATAGCGAGATTAATAGCAGCAAGGAATATTCCTGTTAATCCATTCTTCTTCGTGCTTGAAACGAAAGATTTCACAATACCATATCTGAATATAAGAGGTGCAGGTCTTGTAGGTCCTCTGATCCTAGTAGTAGGTGTGTTATTCCTTCATCTGCTTCTAACGAGAACAAAGATTGGTATTGCTATGAGAGCTTCTATAGAAAATCCTAGTCTCGCAGCTAGTCTCGGTGTGAATCCATATATTATATATCTCGTAGCCTGGATATTAGGAGGTTTCATGGCCGGGCTTAGCGGGGGTTTTCTGAGCCTGGTTCAAACCGGTAATAATTATGTTGGAATGCTTCTAATAGTCTCATTCTTCGCAGGATCTATAGTAGGAGGTCTATACTCTATCTTCGGAAGTCTTTTAGGAGGTCTTCTTATAGGGTTAAGCGAGTATATTGGTATATATCTTCTCTCAATATACCTAGGAGGAGGAATTCTAGCTTACAGACCTGCAATCCCTCTAGCTGTAATGGTGGCAACTCTACTAATCCAGCCTTCAGGATTAGCTGGTGTTAATTGGCAGGGTTTATACAGAAAACTCAGAGAGATACTGAGGTGATCTTATGGATGGTGAGCTGTCGATATTTATAATGCAGATCTTACTTAACTTCGGTATATATCTTATAGTGACCTTAAGCCTTAATCTAGAGGTGGGATTTCTAGGACTTCCTCAGTTCGGTCGAGTCCTCACAGTTCTCATGGGAGCTATAGTTGCTGGAGGTATCTCTGGAAGGATTATAGCATTCTACCTAGGATTTCCTTGGGGTATGGAGTATACAGGATATGATAATTATAGGATTGTCAGCGAGATATCAGATATCCTAGCTAACAATCCTCTGCTATCTTTACAGTATCTAATCATGACATTGATCCTAGCAGCACTCTTAGGCGGTTTAATAGGATATCTAACTGCATATCCAGCTCTCAGACTTAAAGAAGCTTATCTAGGAATAACACTGCTAGCATTTGGAGATATAATGAATACCATTGCCTGGAATTTCGAACCTCTAGCTGGGGGGACAACAGGTGTTCTCGTGCCTGATCCATTTAGATTCTTAGGCGGTTATAGATTTGTTGGTGCAGTAGCTATAATTCTAGCGATAGCTATTCTAGTGTATGTCTATGTAGAATATTTAACAAGATCCCCTTATGGAAGGGTTTTAAGAGCTGTAAGAGATTCTGAGGTAGCTGCAGTTGTTTATGGTAAGAGTATCACTAGTCTGAGAAGAAACACTCTGATCATAGGAGGAGCTCTTGCAGCAATAGGAGGAGCTTTATGGAGCATGTACACTGGAAGCTTTAAAGCTGTGACATATACAAGACTTGTATGGACCTTCTGGCCTTGGGCTTTCATGATGCTTGGTGGAACAGGTAATAACTTCGGTGTGCTTCTAGGCGTGCTCATATTCTCTATAGCGAGAACCTTTATAATTGTCTATAAAGGCCTTATCTCCACATATCTTATGATCAGTCCAGAATGGCTTGAGTACATATTGGTAGGTCTCGTTATAGTGCTCTTAGTTCTATTCAGACCTCAGGGTATCATACCGGAGAAACCTTTATCCACTCTCGGCCGCAAAGAGATCAACAGACTTGTAGAGGAATATTTGGGAAGAACCGAGAGAAAATAAGTTATTTCATTTTTCAGAATTTGTATACACCTTTAATCTTTCTCTCAGCTACATATCTACCCATCATACGGATCTCATAGGCTCTTTTTAAAACTTCATCAGCTTGCTCATACATATTTTTATATCCCTTGAAGAATAAGTTTTTCAATTCATCTGTATTGGATAGAGGTAGTGTTTCTAAGGATCTATAAGCAAGATGGAGGTCCACAGCTTTCTCCTCTATATCTTTGCTATATCCTGATAACCCGAAATCAAGGATCCATACTCTTCCCAGAGCGTCTACTAGATAGTTTGACACCGTAGGATCTCCATGAAATATATTGTTCAAATGAATCTTACCCAAAATCTCTCCAGCTTTAAGAATTTTCAGAGGATCTCCTCCTTTCATCAGATAATCTCTGAGAGAGATTCCCTCGATAAATTCGATCACTATGATACTTTCCTCAGGATTTACGTAGAGCACTGAAGGAACCTCAACTCCTCTATCTCTGAGTTCTTTCATTACTCTAGCTTCATTAATAGTTCTTCTTTCTCTCATAACCTTATCAAGCTTTGGATCCATATATCTCTTAGGTTCTCTATACTTGATAACAACATCAACTCCAAAGAATCTAGACCTATATAAAACCGCTTCAGCTCCTCTACTTATCTCTTTCAAGATCTCCATATGATCTCAACCTCATCAACCCTCCATCGAGGTCTTATAACGCTTCTTTCAATATCTATAGAGATACCAGACCTATACATGAGAAGACCTGTCCAAGCTATCATAACACCGTTATCAACAGCATATTTAGGAGGAACCACATAAACCTCCGCTCCATGTCTCTCTCCGGCAATCTCCATCTTTCTTCTTAGTACAGGACTTGCTGCAACCCCTCCAACTATCATGAGCTCTTTCTTTCTCGTGTGAGCAATACATCTCTCGGCAACTTCTGCAACCATAGAGTAAGCTATCTCTCTTAGTGTGTAGCATATGTTCTCGAGCTTCTCACCTCTTCTATAAGCTTTCAGAGCCGCTGTTAGTATTCCTGAGAATGAAAGATCTTGGCCTTTAACAACGTAGGGTATCTCCTCAACTATATCATTACCTTTCTCAGCACATCTATCAACCACGTGAAGTCCATCCACAACATATGGAGGTCCTAAACCAACTTCTCTAGCAAATGTGTCGAGAAGATTCCCGAGAGCTATGTCAAGAGTTTCACCGAAGATCCTGTATCTTCTCTCTACTAATGCTATCACAGCTGAATTACCTCCTGAGAGATATACTATAACAGGATCTCTAGCTCCTGTAAGTCTCAAACCTATCTCTATATGAGCAACAGCATGGTTAACAGGTATTAAAGGCTTTCTATAGAAGCTTGCCATAGCTCTAGCAATTGTAGCTCCAACCCTGAGAACAGGTCCTAGACCCGGGCCTAGAGACACTGCTATAGCATTAATTTCACGTAGTTTGATACCGGAACTCTCTAGAGCTCTCTTAATAACCTCTGGAGCTTCGGATGCTAGGTATCTAGAAGATTCTCTTGGATGGATCCCTCCTCTCTCCGGTTTATATACAACCCTCTCATCAGCTAATATGAAATTCTCCTCATCAGATACTATACCTACACCAAAAGTATGAGCAGTAGATTCTATACCGAGAACAAGATCCTCCACGTATAACACCTTTCTTAAACAAGTGCTCTAGAAGACCTATACACGCCTAGACCACTACTGAGAAGTATCACACCTATTATAAATGATAGGAGAGAGGCAAGAGGTCTATCATATATTAGATAAATAACTGAAAGTAGGAGAAACATGAGAGAGGATAAGGTGAGCACAAGAGTAAGAAGCCTATCAAAATCCCTCTTCTCTCCTAGAATTCTTTTTAAAATATCTCTCGACACGAGATAGCCCCACTAGATATAGATTGTTGAGAAGTAATATAACCTCTCCATAAGTCTTCTATGGGCCCGCGGGGACTTGAACCCCGGACCTCCGCCGCGTCAGGGCGGCGTCCTAACCAGGCTAGACGACGGGCCCCCACTATTATCTTAAGATGTGGATAATAAGTGTTTCGGTATGGAAGTTAGATATGTACGATTACATCTTCAGACCTGAACCTGTTAATGGTAGGAGTACTTTCAATCCTTCGAGTTTCTTTCTGATCTTCATATAAGCCGCATAAACTGTTGCAGATGTAGGCTCTACTAGAAATCCTCTCTCTAATAGCAGATTCCATGCGGCTCTAATATCGCTGTTTCCCACGAGAACAACCTCTCCATTATATTCTCTGATCTTACTAGCTATCTCATTTAATCTAGGTGGGTTTTGAACCATTATTCCATCAGCTAAACTTGAGTCCTCCCCTATAACTCTTTCCCCATGGATCTTCACGTACAAGGGTTGAGAACTATAACCTTGAACGGCTATCGGTCTAGGCATTCTTCTAATCCTACCTTCCTTCAATAGATTCTCGAAACCTCTTATAATTCCCAGGATTAATCCTCCAGAGCCTACAGGAGCTATGATTGCGTCAGGAGCAGAGTATTCTTCAAATACTTCATAGGCTATTGTAGAGGCTCCTATGATGTAGAAAGGGCTCCACAAATGAGCTACATAATATGAATCACCTAGAAAGCTTAGTACTTTCTCTGAAGCCTCAGATCTTGTCTCTGTCTCTATAATCTCTCCCCCAAGCATTCTGACAAGTTTCTTCTTACCCTCAGGAGCTGTTCTAGGCATCACAATCCTGGATTTCATACCATAGAGTTTCGAATATAGTGCAACAGAGATCCCTGTATTACCACTAGTATCTTCCACTATATTCTCAAATCCAAGCCTTCTGGCGTAATATATAGAGAGAGCCGTACCTCTATCCTTAAAACTACCACTAGGATTGAGATACTCTAGCTTAAAAAGTAGAGAAACCTCTTCTTCTTTCTCTATAACTAGAGGTGTAGATCCTTCACCTCTACTCTTCTCAGGCACGAAAGGTAGCATACTCTCAAATCTTGAGAAACCTCTTCCACCACGTGTTTCATAGGAGACATCGTATCTGACATCTAAAGGTGCGCCGCATCTAGGGCATTTATAATAATATTTACGCCATATATCTTCTGTAAAACCACATTCAGGACAATACCACATGCTTCTCAATTGTCAGAACCATTCTATCTAAGATAAGGAATTATTTAAGATCAGATCCGAAACTTAAATCATGAAAAGAGTAGAGAGATCAATACTTTATATATACCTCAGACCACACCTAACAACTCTGCAGAGTTTTTACGAAGCCAAAACATATTCTACGAATACACAAGATATAAAGAGATGAGAATATATCCAAATATTCTTTTATAGCAAGATATTTAAGACATTCAAGTAGCTATTAGAAATAGAATTTTAGCTGATTACACCTAGAAATATATAAGAGAGTATGAATAGATGGAGAGTTATCAGACCCTTCGATCCTTGGAATTCTCCTCTATGTACATGTCCTCTCAAATGGACTGTAAATCCTTACACAGGTTGTGGTCATAAATGTCTTTACTGCTATGCCTCTAGTTATATAAAAGATTTCTTCAGACCAAGACTCAAGGAGAGAATTCTTGCTGATGCTAGAAGAGATCTTAATAGTATACCGAGAGGATCTGTAATAGAACTTTCTGCAAGTAGTGATCCTTTCCAGCCTATGGAGAAAGATCATATGATAACATATAGACTCTCTAGAGAGATCCTTTCTAGAGGGTATAAGATACTTTACACAACCAAAGCACCAAATATACTTCTTGAATATAAAGATCTCATAGAAAGATATCGTAATAGAATAGCTGTTGCGGTGACCATAACAACCTTAAACGAGAAGATAGCATCAGTTCTCGAACCTGGAGCACCACCTCCATCTATTAGATTAAAAGCTATTCAAGAGCTGGGCAAGCTCGGGATCCCTATAACTGTAAGAATCGATCCCATAATACCTTATATCAATAGCGATGATGAAAGCATAAAAAGATTAGTAGAGAAAATAGCTGAGGTAGGAGCTCTCCAGATAACATCGTCAACATACAAAGCCAAGCCTGATAATTTTAAAAGAATTTCAGAAGCATTTCCTCATCTCAGAAAGAAGCTTTACGATTTATACTATGTTGAAGGAGAGAGTTTCAAAGGCTACAAATATCTCCCCAAGAATCTTAGGCGCGAGATGATGTCTATGGTAAGAGAGTATGCAGTGAGTATGGGACTTAAGTTTGCAACATGTAGAGAAGACCTTGTAGAGCTTCATACAAGAAATACGGTGTGCGATGGCTCTGGATTTATTAGAGATATAGATGGATAGTTCTCGAAGAAACTCAAGATCTATTCTTACTAATGTTTATCTATGTAGGCTCCTCTCATATAGATCTTATAACCGCATCTAGGGCATCTATATTCTCCGCCTGTTCTATCTAATCTGAAATATACAACTCTATACATGAATCTTCTGACAAGAATCTTGCCGCATTTGGGGCATCTAGTAGTTTCAAGTTCAGGATCTCCTATATTACCTATGTACACATACTCTACACCATTTCTTCTAGCTTCTTCAGCAATTCTATAGAGTTTCTCTACAGGTGTGGAAAGCTCTTTCCAATAATTAGCTGGATAGTATCTATTCACATGCAAAGGTATATTCTCTCCAAGAATCTCCACATGCTTATATATAATCCACTTATAGCATTCCTCGAAATCATTTGTATTAGTCACGACAAGATAAACCATCTCCACATGACCTCCTTGATCTAGTATTCTTCTCGCATTTCTGAATATAATCTCATGATCTATTGATGCAAGAGCTCTTCTCATCATAGGACAACCTTTTATATCTATACTCCATCCATCCACCCCAGATTCGACTAGCATGTCTATAGCTCTCTGAGTCAGGTAGCCGTTAGTCACGATAGTAGAATAAAGTCCTCTCTTCCTCCCCAATGAGAAGACATCTATCAGATAATCAAAGATTGTAGCAGGCTCGTTGAAGCTGGCGCAAAGACCTTCATCTCCTGATTCAATAGCCAGCTTTACAAGTTTCTCAGGAGGTATGATCTCTTTATTCTGGGGAATTGTCCTAACAAAACTAATATGATGATTCTGACACCAGGGGCAGTAGAAATTACATGCATAGCCTGAGAAGGTAAGCGAAGTGCTATTAGGCCAGTAATGATATAAGGGTTTGATCTCTATAGGTCTGCTCTCAACAGCACTTAGAGCACCGTATCCTAAGTGATACAGTTCGTTATTTATATTTGCGTAGTTTTTGCAGATACCTGTAGAGCCATTCCTTATCATACATCTTCTCTCACATACAAGACATTGTATGATGTCTTCATCGATTCTCTTATATAATATAGCTTTTCGAAGAACTCCAGAAGAATTCATAGAGCTCTTCAAGAAAAATATTTTTACATCATTAATATAAAACTATCCTAGCACTCTTTCTACATGAGATGGTTAATCTTTTTAAGTTTTATGATTAAGAGTTCTTGGTGAATGTATTGAGAGAAGCTTTCTCTAGAACAGTTGCTGTAGTTGTTATAGGGATTATATTAATAGCCGTTGTGGCGGGTGTGATCTACTATTACACTATGCAATCAGGACCTACATCTACTATTACGACTACCCAGATGACCACTGCAACAATGCCTGGGAAAATTAAGATCGCTATTCTATTCGATGTAGGAGGTAGAGGGGATCTGAGTTTTAATGATATGGCTGCTCTAGGAGCTGAGAGAGCTAGAAGAGATCTGGGTGTAGAGATCGTTTATCAAACCCCGAGATCTTTAGATGACATGGTACCTCTACTAGAGAGTTTAAGCAGGTCTGGAGAATACCAGTTGCTAGTGCTGGTAGGATTTCTATGGACCTCGCCACTCAATGTCACCGCTGATAAATATCCTTCTCAGAAGTATGCTCTGATAGATGCTACAACAGGAGTATATAGACCTAATGAGGTAGACATATTATTCAGAGAGCAAGAAGTAGGAGCCATAGTAGGTATTCTAGCTTCTGGGATGGCTTATAGTATTAATAGCAGTACTATAGGTGCTGTAGCTGGAATGTCTATACCTCCTCTATGGAAGTTTCATATAGGATATCTCTTCGGAGCTAAATACTTTGAGAAGATGACTGGTAAGAAGATCAATCTGATATGGCAGTACACAGGAACTTTCGTAGATCCTCAGAAAGGTTATATAGCTGCAATGCAAGAGCTCGAACAAGGAGCAAGAGTACTATATGGGCTTGCCGGCTTGACTCATGTTGGTATGTTTAACGCTGTAATCGACTGGAATAGACAAGGTAAAGGTCTTGCTTTTGGGATAGGTCAGGATGCGAGTCAGGAGTGGTATGCTCCTCAGTATATACCTCTGAGTGGTTCTAAGAGAGTTGATGTTGCAGTTTATACTGCTATAAAAATGATTGTTGAAAACCGGTGGACGCCTGGGATCATCACTCTGGGAGTTGCTGAAGAAGGTGTGGGTATCTGGGATCTAGATGGTGTTAGGTATTTTGCTGAGATAGCCTATGAAGAGGGTAAGCTACCTGGAGGTATGAATCCGGATGACATTGTTAGGATAGTTAATGAGACTAGAACCAAGTATATACCAGCCTATGCAAAAGATCTTGCAGATAATCTCATGAAAATGCTTAAGAGTGGTGAGATAGTGTTCAGAACTCCTAGAGATGAGAACGAATACAATTCGATCATATCAGAGCTTTTGAAAGGAAATCTTAATGCTGCTCTAGAGAAGGGCTCTATAACCTGATAGTAGATTCTAATTCTTTTTTAAATATGTCAATATCTTAACGATGGTAGGTCTTGATGACACAGCAGAAGATTATTATAGAAATGATAGGTATTGAGAAGATCTATCCTGATGGTCAGTATGCTCTCAGAGGTGTAGATCTGTCTGTAGAAGAAGGAGAGATCCATGGGATATTAGGTGAAAACGGAGCTGGTAAGACTTCTCTTATGAGGATCTTGTATGGAGAGATAAAGCCTACACGAGGAATCATAAAGATCTTTGGTAAAGTTACTAAGTTTAGAGGACCTTGGGACGCTATAAAGCATGGTATCGGTATGATCTACCAGAACTTCTCCTTAGTACCAACATTTACTGTAGGTGAGAACTTATATCTCTCGCTTCTTTCTATAAGAAAATCTGTTAGATATGAAGATGCTATAGATCTTGCTGAAAGATACTCCAAAGCTCTGGGATTTAAACTCCCTTACGAGGAATATGTCGAAGATCTTCCTGTAGGTATTCAGCAGAGGGTTGAGATCGTAAAAACATTGATGAGAGGAGCTAGAGTTTTGATCCTGGATGAACCAACATCAGTTCTAAACCCATTAGAGGTAAGAGAACTCTTTAATATTCTTAGAAGACTTAAGGAGAAGAACTATAGCATGATATATATAACACATAGGTTAAGAGAGATTAAAGAAATAGCTGATAGGGTTACAGTTCTAAGAAGAGGTAGAGTGGCTGGAGTATTCAATGATCTGAGTAGGGTATCTGAAGAGGAGCTGGCGAAGGCAATGGTTCAAATAGAAGCCTACAAAGGCTATGAAAGTAAGATCATTGATAAGAATATTGATACTGAAAAGATCTTGGCTGAGAGTTCGGAAAGCATCTTAGAAGTATCAGATCTCTGGGTAAGAGATCAAAGAGGTTTTGAAGTGGTTAGAGGTATTTCCATAAAGGTTTTCAGAGGAGAGATCCTAGGTATAGCAGGCATTCAAGGTAATGGACAGACAGAGCTTTCAGAAGCTTTAGCAGGTGTGAGAAAGATAGAGAGAGGAAAGATCTTTTTTAAGGGTATAGATATAACGCATATGAATCCTTATAAAAGATATAGCTTAGGGATCTCCTTTATACCAGAATCTAGAGATGTAGGTCTCGTGCATGGGATGAGCATTGTAGAAAACATTATTCTTACAAACTTCAGAGAATATCTTAACAGAATAGGTATGATAAGATGGAGAGATGCTGCTAGGAAAGCTAGTGAAATCGTAGAAAAATTTAAGGTTGTAGCAAGATCTCTTGATACTGATGTGAGATATCTTAGTGGAGGGAATCAACAGAAATTAATGCTAGGTAGAGAAATATCTAGAGAGCCAGACCTGATAATAGTTTCAGAACCTACAAGAGGTCTTGACATAATGTCCACTAAGTATATAAGAGATCTTCTAAGAAACTTCAGAAATAGAGGTAGGAGTATAATATTATTCTCCTCAGATCTTGATGAGATATTTGAATTAAGCGATAGAATAGCCGTCATGAATAGAGGAGAGATAAAGGCCGTAGGAAAACCTCATGAATTCACTCTCGAAAGATTAGGAGTTTTAATGGGAGGCTGAAGTTGACAAACAAATGAGAAGAGGGTTAATTGTTGAGAGGTTCTGCTTATAGATTCTTAGAATCCTTATTACAACCCTTGATCTCATTAGCTATAGCTATTGTTATTAGCATATTCTTCCTTCAGATCACAGGATATCCTTCTTTAAGAGTTATAAATGTGATGTTCAGCACGGGTTATAGCGATATACAGTATCTTCTGACTAAAGCAAGCCCATATATTTTAACAGGTCTAGCATTCTCAATACCTTTTACAGCTAGAGTATTCAATATAGGAGGAGAAGGACAGCTATACTTAGGAGCCTTACTAGCTTTAGCGTCTTCTTATTACACGGGAAACCCTATATTTGTTGCACTAGCTGGAGTCTTAGGAGGATGCATACTTGCACTTTCAGTAGCTCTGCTGAGGATTTATAGAAATGTTAATGAAGTAGTGTCTGCTATAATGTTGAACTGGATTATGTATTATCTTGTATCATTCTTCATAGGTTCATATCTTTACGACCCTAACGCGCCTTACCAATCTAGACCTGTTCCGTCAACAGCAACCATAGACTCTAATATAATGTTTCTCACTGCCTTCATGGTAGCTGTCATATCTTACATAATATTAAGACATACTGCTTTAGGATTCATGATCCGAGTTTCAGGAACCTCTGTTAAATCAGCTATATATGCTGGGATAGATCCTAGGAAAAGCATTCTCTACTCAATGATCCTAGGAGGTTCTCTTGCAGGTTTAGCAGGTGCTTTAATACCCATGGGTGTAAGACCTCATGTGATTGACAGTACAATGGCAGCTTTATATGGTATAGGATTTTTAGGAATAGGAGTAGGATTATTAGGTAGAAACAATCCTTTTGGAATAATTCTCTCATCTATATTTGTAGCAGGTCTAGTAATAGGAGGTCAGAATGCTGAAAGAATTACTGGAATTGCTCCAGAGATAGTAGATGTAATAATAGGGATAATAGTGATCTCATTATCCGCACCCATGATATTTAAAATAATTAAGAGAGGTGCTGTAGAGTGATAGAGGATCTACTAGGCCTGACCTCTCTAACTCTCATCTCAATGACACCTATACTATTAGCATCTGTAGGAGAGATTCTTACGGAGAGATCTGGCATAGTTAATATAGGTATTGAAGGTATATTTCTCCTATCGTCTTTCACAGCAATATTGGTATCATTTAAAACAGGAAACCCATATCTAGGGCTTCTCGTAGGATTCATAGTAGGATTTTCCTCAGGAGCTCTCCACGCATTTCTCTCTTTGTATCTAAAAAGCGATCAGATTATAATTGGAGTAGGTTTTAACATGCTTGCATACGGATTAGGAGTGTTCGGGCTTATAAGTGTATGGAATGCCCATGGTGCATCTCCGACATTGATGAATAAAACCTATACTATAACGCTTTCTCTAGAGGGATACACCATGATAATTCAACCGATAGCCTTTATAGCTATAGGCATAGCTGTTCTTATCTGGTGGATTCTTTACAGAACTTCTATAGGGATTATGATAAGAGCCTGCGGAGAGGATCCTAGATCTGCTGAGATCTCAGGGGTTAACATCTATCTGATAAGAATTCTCGCTACAGCAGTAGGAGGAGGTTTAGCAGGACTGGGAGGAGCCTTTCTATCTGTGTCATGGATAGGACAGTACACTAGAAACATAGCAGCTGGGAGAGGTTTTATAGCTCTGGCTAATGTGGCTTTCAGTAATTGGAATCCTCTTCTAGCTATAGCAGGAGCCATGCTCTTCAGTTTCTTTGATGTTCTATCAACATATATACCTATAAAACTCGCTACATTGTATGGTCAGGTTTTCATAGCTCAAGAGAAGTTATTCTTAATACTTCCCTACCTATCAACACTGGTGGTAGTGATTTTAATAGCTCGAAAGATTAGAATGCCTAGAGTTCTAGGTCAGCCCTATGTCAAGGAATAGCTTTAGGGTTCTAAATGTATTTTTATCTGATCTCTTTCAAAACTTCTCTCAAAAGCCTCTCCACCTCTTGATAAAGGATACACTCCGGTGACTAGCTCACTAGTTTTTATAAGATCTGATCTCAGAAGATCTATAGCTTTATCAAAAGGTCCACATCTACTTCCTACGATCTTTAACTCCTTGACAATCATAGACGTGTAGTTGAAGCTTACGCTCGAACCGTGAGTAGATTTAGACGCTATAACTCCTCGAGGTCTTGTTATATCTACTGCAAGGTCTAAGGCTCCAGGATCTCCTGTAGCTTCAACAACATAATCAAAACCTGCTCCTTCTGGAGTGTTTCTTCTTATATACTCTCTCAATTCACTGAGCTCAACAACCTCATCTGCTCCAAGTAGTTCTGCAAGTTTCTTCTTAGGAGAATCACTTCTCACAACGGCTATAAGTCTTCTAGGCTTGAACAATTTTAGAACCTGTATCGAGAGAAGACCTATGCTTCCTACTCCTATAACAGCTATGTTAGAGAAAGGTCTGGGAGGATCCATTTCAATCATCTCTATTACCGATGCTAGAGGTTCTATAAATGCTATTTTTTCGTGAGAGAGATCTTCTACTACGTGAATCACATCAGACCTTGTAGTCATGTATTCGGCCATTCCACCATCTACTGTTATCCCTAAAACTCTTCTGTATGGGCAGTGAGTGTACATGTTATTTCTGCAGAACCAGCATCTTCTGCAGGGTATGTTAATCTCGCTCGTAACTTTCAAGCCGATAAGGTCTTTTGATACTCTCCTTCCAACATCAACTACCACTCCACTTATCTCATGTCCTAGAATTATCGGAATCTTGCCTGGTTTATATGTCCCTTTGTAGAAGGCCTTATCTGTTCCGCATATACCAACTCTTTTAATTCTTAGAAGAACCCAATCATCTTCAAGAACAGGATCTTGTACTTCCTCATATTTAAGATCCTTAGGTTTGTGAAGTCTTAGAGCTTTCATACCTGTATAGTTTTTTCGGAGGATATTAAATTTCTACTGTTTCTGTTCTTTCTCTCTTCTAAAGTTTATAATTGTATAGATATTCTCAGGAATCTCGGTTCCTGGTGTGACTGTTACAAGATATTTTTCCGAGGCTAGTCTATACAGCCTAGAAGCTAATGATATGCTTCTGCTACTTACCCTAGGATGTGAGATTCTTCTCAAAGTAATGCTTTCGCCAAGACTGAGAATAAATCTACTACCTTTCATTAGAGGATGATAGAATAACTTGATCTTTCTCGCATGAGATAGCTTCTCTTCGAGAAAACTTTTTTCATCATCGGAAAGTCTACCCCCTATATAGAATTCTCTTACCTTAGCCTCATCCCAGCTATCCTGTGTGAGCATATGAACCCTTACACCAGGAATCTTCCTTCGAAGAGTGTATATGCTGACGCCACTTCTATAAGCTATCAAAGCTACTGCCATGCTATTGAGAGATTCGCCTAAGATCATTATACTACCGCTCACTCTCTTAAGAAGATTCTCACCAATCCCCAGATCATAAGCTAAGCCTATTTCAGGTCCTCTAATCCATGAGCTTCTAAGCTCTATAAGATCTGTTACATGAGCTGGGCATAGTCTGCATAGAGGTTTTTCAAGATCTATCTCATAAAGAGCTAGCTTACCTACAGCACTCTCACCTGTTCTATACGATTCTGCTATTCTTCCTACACCGATAGCACTAGAGATCTTCACACCTAGATCCTGCGGTAGTGATACGATGATATTTCTACTCAAAACCTCTCTCCTACTGAGATCCACCGCTTTCACCTCAATCCATTTTCTTTCTCCATGACTCCAGCATAACATATTCTCACCCATAAGATTTTTGAAGCTTCACATAGCCTAAAACCTCTGCTGCTTCTATGCACCATACAGCAAGAACTCTAGCTAGCATTTGAACAGCTGTTCTCTCATCAACATCTACCTTTAGGTATCTTTTATAAGTCTCTCTGGCTATATAGGGATCTATCCTATCCGTAAATCTCTTAGAAATAAGATCTATTAGAAAATCTAATTTTCTCGAGGCCATATTCTCAACAGCAAGCTTCACATAACCGAGATCTTCGGAAGAGATAAGTATACTACTGTAATCCTTGTTCATCTCTCTGGCAACTTCAATATAGAACTTTACAACAGTATAATCAGCTCCAATAACACCTGAGGCTAGCAAGGGCATCCATTCACTCTTATTATTAGAAGTAGAATTGGACTCCATCAATTTATTATTAGTCGTTAGGAAAAATAAATATCCCTTTAGAACTGATATACATATACCGGGGCCGGGGTGCCCGAGCGGTCTAAGGGGGAGGGCTCGAGACCCTCTAGGGGTAGATCCCCTGCACGGGTTCGAATCCCGTCCCCGGCGCTAGGAATATTATCATGTCCGAGCTTTGAGAGAATCAGGTTTCTTTTGCTCAAAAGATTTACGAAGAAATAGAAATTCCTTCGGTTCTAGGATCGCTGGCGAGTTTTATAATTCCTCTTTCGCTCATAACACCTATATGTGCATGTCCTGTTCCTTTATGATATCCTACTCTAGATACCTTGATAAACTCTGATCTCGGAGCTTCTAAAGGTTCTTCTATCTCTACTATCTTCTGGATATCTAGAGGCTGTGTATATATAAATCTTGGTGCTGCTAATGCTTCGACAAGATTCATATTATATATGAAGAGATTTTCGTAAAGCCTTAAGTGTATTTGAGGTCTGTAATCTCCTCCTGTGCAGCCGATTACATACTTCATTTTATTATCTTCTACAGCTAGAATCGAGAGTGTATGAAGAGGTCTCTTTCGAGGTGCTGGGCTGTTTGGCAAGCCTTTCTCTTTAGAGAATCCATACCCTCTATTCTGTACTGGAAAACCTCCGGCGATAAGACCTGAGCCGAAGGGATAGAAGAGACTTTGTATAAAACCTATTAAACTTTCTCCATCTGATACTATGAAGAATGTTGTGTCTCCATCTCTAAGATTGGTAGAACTTCTTATCTCATATTTTTTAGGTATCGTAGAGTATCTAACATGATTCTCCACGTTAATTCTCATGTAATCAATGTCTCCTATATTGAGATCTCTGAATCTATATACTTCTTCAACAGGCTTACTCCACGCATATATTCTTTCAGGATCTTTGAACTCGTACTTGTACAATTCAAGCTCGTAGAGGGCACTTATAAGTTGAAGAGTTGATATCCCCTGAGTATTTGGTGGTAGCTCGTACAATACTCTTTCATTTATATCGAGTTTCAGAGGCTTTATACTAAAACCTTCGTGATCCATCAGATCATCAAGATCTATATTTACACCTTGATTCTGAAGCTGAAGTACTATCTCTTCAGCAAGAGATCCATAATAAAACTCATCCCAACCCCTGGAAGCTATAATTCTAAGAGTTCTAGCCATATCCTTGTTGACAATAAGATCACCTTCTCTAACCCCCTTAAAGTATTTTCTCCACTCGTAGGCATCAAGTTCTGATTCATATAACCTAGAAGATCTTGAGAGAAACCACCCGGCATAGAAGCCGTTATAGGCTAGACTAATGGCAGGCCTCAAAAGATCCTCCATAGAGAGTGTAGCATACTCATCATGTATGTAGCCCCATAGATATACGAGACCGGGAACCGTGACTGTTAGAGGACCTCTATAAGGTTTTTCTCTAAGATATCTTTCAGCATCAAAACCCTTAGGAGCTCTTCCAGAAGATGCATAAGCTATAAGATCATTACCTGAGAACGCTATCATAAAACCATCACCGCCAGGACCTCCCATCTGAGGTTGGACTACAGAGAGAACGGCACTAACAGCTATCGCTGCATCAAATGCATTACCTCCTCTCTCCAGAACTTCTATGCCAACTTTAACTGCTAATGGATGATCTGCTGAAACACCCTTTCTCCCTACTGAAAATTTTACGGACATGTTAGATCACTAATGATTATGATAGGAAGGCAATATAAGATCAAATCTCTTGTAGCGTATTCACATTCTCATAGATCTATGGAAGAGTCTAAGGAGTGCAGTACTTTATCCAGAGCACTAGAAGATCTTGAAAGCCATCTGTTTTTCAGAGACCGGATTCTTTATAGAGATAAACCCCTTAGCTAAATTACTTTTCTACTTCTTCTGAAAGATAGTTACTAGTGATGATATATTGAGCGGGATAGGTATTCCCAGAGGCTTTAGAGATTTCCCTAGCGAGGTTATGATTCTCAGGAAGAAAGTATTTTCAGTCATAGAAGAGGTGTTTAGAAGCTATGGTTTTGATCCTATAGATACTCCCGCGATAGAGTATCTCGAAACATTATCTGGTAAATATGGTGAAGAAGCTGAGAACAAGTTAATGTGGAAATTTAAGGATCCTTGGAGTGATAGATGGTATGCTCTCAGGTATGATCTCACAGTGCCTATGGCAAGGTTCATAGCTTTAAATAGACATATACCTCTCCCCTTCAAGAGGTATCACATAGCTCCTGTGTGGAGACATGAAGAGCCTCAGAAAGGAAGATACAGAGAGTTCTACCAGTGTGATGTAGATATAGTTGGATCTCCTTATCCTGAGGCCGATGCCGAGATACTCGAAGTTATCTGGAATGTGTTTAAGAAATTCAATTTCGAGAGTATAAGTATTTTGATCAATGACCGGAGGATATTGAGAGGTTTATTTGAGAAGGAACTAGGAATCGAGAACCCCCTCCCCGTTTATAGAGCTATTGATAAACTGGATAAGATAGGGTTTGAGGGTGTTTTGAAAGAACTTGAGAAAACAGGGCTTTCCACAGGTATTATAGAAAAAATCCTAGATCTAATAGATCTGAGAGGCGAGCCCATAGACATAGTTAGAAGACTCAAGAGCATGTACAGCTCTAACACTGATATAATCTCAGGCTCAAACTTTATAGAAGAGATGATAAGCTACATACCTCAAGATGTGAAAGTGGTATTTAACATGTCTCTAGTAAGAGGCTTAGACTACTACACAGGACCTATTTTTGAGGTTGTAGTAGATAAGCCTAGAATAGGTTCTCTAGCAGGTGGAGGCAGATATGATGATCTAATACAGATTTTTACGAGAGAAAAAATACCGGCTACAGGAGGGTCTATAGGTGTTGAAAGGCTTATAGACGCGGGACTGGAGTTGGGTTTGTTCAAATTAGATAAGAAGAGTTATACGGATGTATATGTAGTTCTTTTAGAGAGGTCTGATGATGTGATTAGATATGGATATGAGGTGGCTAGAAGACTTAGATCTGAGGGATTTAAAGTAGCATTAGATCTTATGAGAAGAAGCGCTTCTAAGCAGAGAGAATATGCTAGGAAACTATCTATACCGCTACTTATATTTATAGGAAGAATCGAGCTTGAGAACAGGAGTATAACTCTCTACGAGACGTCATCAGGTGAGAGAAAAGTAGTTAAACTGGAAAACCTCATAGAAGAATTAAGAAGGATTTTGGCACAATGATAATGAAAGGATTTAAAGTCTCTGAGATAATTCTCTTAAGCAGAAGAGAGATTCATAGTATTATAACTGGATCAGATATAGTGGTAGAAGTTCTCGACATAAGAATCCCCGAGATGCTTAGGAATCATTTTCTAGAGAACACCGCGATTAGAAGTGGTAAGAGACTTGTGATACTACTGAATAAATCAGATCTTATACCAAGAGATGTTGCAGAAGAGTGGGTCAGGTACTACAGGGAGAAGGGTTATGAAGCTTATTCTGCTAGTGTTATAGAGAGAAGAATCGGTGGATTAAGAAGGGTTATCAAAGAGCATCTTAGCATGAGCGGAGGAAGAAGCATATACATATCTATATTCGGAGCTCCTAAGGTTGGAAAGTCTTCACTTGTAAATCTTCTGAAGGGAAGAAGATCTGCTACCGTGAGTAGGTATCCAGGAACTCCAGGGTATACTAGGTATACTCAGACCTATAGAGTGATGCCAGGAGTATATCTTATAGACACTCCAGGAGCTTTACCTATCGAGCTAGATACTCTTGAGAGCATCATAAGAACGAGACCTCCCGAGAAAATAGAAAACCCTATCCCAATCGCAATAAGACTTATGAACAGGATCCTGAGCTTGGAGCATCAGAGTTTAAGAGAAGATCTTAAGGTTTTATCTACGAGAGCTGAGGATATACTAAGCGAGTATGCTCTGAGAAGAGGATGGGTTCGTAATGGAGAACCTGATATGAGAGAAGCTGCAATAGACATTATCAGGAGATATCTAGATGGCAGAATCAGGTTCTATATAAAACCTGAGGATCTAAATATTCTACAAAAGATCTAGCTGGCAGGAGCTCCTATAGAGTATAACACTTCCAGCTCTAGTTTAAGGATTTCAGCTTCACTTACCATACTCTTTCTCTTAATACTCCTACCCTTAGAGGTTGTTACTATCCTCATACTTATACACCATGATCTTGCTTTGCAATCTACGAATAAAAGTATGTGCATTAAACTTTTAATACAGTTGTATAATTCTACAGATGATCTTGATCTATACATTCTGATAGAAAAACTCTATAACACTCGTAGAGGTCGTATAGATGATGGAATCCTTTCTCAAGCTTTTTAATCACTTCTGTACATGGCATCTTTCTCTCTCTGGATATTCTAATAGCTTTTCTTAGAATTTTCATACCCTCGCTTGTGGGAATCAGATTTCTATCTAGATATTCTTTAGATCCGCTCATCATATTAATAAGATTCAGAATCTCCTTAACATTTCTACAGAGAATATCCTTATCCTTATTCTCATTACAGCTCTCTCGCGTTTTCAAAATCCTACAACCTCTTTCCGATAGGAAATATTAGGGCAGGCATCTCCTCCTCGCAGTCAATCTCTAGAAATCTACACAATCTCTCATCATAGAAGGCACCTACAGCTACTGTAGCAAGTTTCAAAGCTTCAACCACAAGATATAGGTTCTGACCTGCAAAACCTGTGTCGAGATGCGAATACTTATAACTTCTCAAACCATATCGAGATGCTGTTCTTCTATAGACTATCGTAAGAACCACACTAGCAGCAGCATCTCTTATAAAATCCTGATCCAAGGCTATGGAGCTAAGTTCTCTACTAAAATCACCTTCTCTAAGTAGCTCTAAAGAATGCTCACCTGGGTTATAATGATATAATCCTTCATCAAGATCTCTGACTCTAGATGCTACAACATACGCTTCAACGGGCTGTAGAGCGCCAGCACTAGGATAAACCCTCTTAGGACCTCCCCACCAAGCTTTTCCACTGATTCCTACTGAATAGTATAGTATAGTAGACAGCTCTTCAAGACTTATACTCTCCTTAGAATATCTTCTTCTACTTCTTCTAGCTAGAATAACGTGAAAAAGATCTGTGCTACTACTTTCGATAGGTTTAGGAAGCTTCACCCTTGGCTTCTCCTTGTAAGACTTATAATAATCCTCAGCAGTATAATCTAGATCTCCTCCAGAAAAATTCTCACTGATCATTGAGATATAATGATATATCATTGTTAGATCTCTTCTAGCAAAAGCTCTTAAAATACCTCTCTCAATAGCTTTTCTCAGCTCGTAAGAAGATCCATCTAAAAGCTCTTTGAAAATACTCATAGGATCCTGCGAATTCATATGGCTACTCCATCATAATTAGAATACTTAGGATATAAAAGATCAGGTGTTCCAGCCTTCATCACATGTCAGAAGACCCTCTTCTCATCCTCGTAAAATTATTCCTAGAATACAAGGAAAATATTTTTTAACCTTCTACAGTAAAAATAACCTGGAGTAGCCGGGTCGTCTAGCGGCCAAGGATGCGGGGCTCTGGATCACAACTGCCCTCCCGAGTTCTCAATCACTGCTTCTCTCAGATCTTTCTTCTCCATATCTTTTTTGGATTTTCTTCTCTATCTCAAGACATTCTTTCTCGTATTTCTCCCTATATATACACACGCTCTTACCAACCTCATGATCCGAAGATTTGTTGACATAGATCGCTCTTGCAATAATAATTTCTCTCCCCTTACCCTCTTTAGCTATTATTTTTAACCCTACGAAACTTATGTTCGAATTATGTAACAGTTCTATGTAAGAGCTGTTTGGAACCTTTACATACATCTCGAGAACTTCACCTCTGACCTCTACAAGAATCTTCACAATATCAGGTTCGTCACTTGAAACCTGAAGTATGTTGATAACTCTACCAGAATCACTGTAGACTCCAGTATAGGATGTAGAAGCGATCACTGTATCAAAATAATTTGAATATCCTACATCTTCACCTAGCACACTTCTACTGGCAAGAACCGTTTCAAAGGTATCCATAGGATAGATCAGGAAGCCTACTAGGAATACAAGTACGGGGAACAACATTACAACAGCGTACTCTATTCCTTTTTTCATGAGAGACACCTCTTAAGATGATCTGGGTAGAGGGGGAAAAAAGAATTATTTTTAGCTCCCACTAGTACATCTCTTATCTTTTATCTTTCAAGATTATTTATCCTTTAAATGTGGAATAATGATAGTACATTGGCGTTATATATGTTTCTCCATTTATACTGATCGAGAGTGCTGGTAGGACGGTCTTATTAGCCAGAGATGTGATCTCGAGAGTGGTTCCGGGCGAGATCTTGTTAAAGATCCATAATCCAGATACCAGTGCACCGTCACTTGATCTCACATAAACTGGTAGTATTAGTACAGTGTAGTTGACATTATCCACGGATAACGTTAGTCTCATACTTGTACTACTCTTAAACACAACAGTACCTGTATAGGTTGTCGTAGTTAGATTGAAAGAGATCTTAGAAATACCTTTCCAACCTTTTTCCATTTTATACTCTCCGTACTGTTCTTCATGCTGTCCCTTGATTCTTATCATGGCTTTCGTAGCATTACACTCACAAATGCATGTGGTGTTTGTGGTAGGTTGAGTATTGCTAGTCTGTGTGTAGCTACCGCTAGTTTGAGATTGTGCTAGTACGTATGTGAGTCCTAATCCTATTATTGCTACTAGAAGTATTGGTATCAATATTTTTCTATCTTTCAACATTTCTCTCTCCTCCGTGAAGGTTTTGTAGAAGAGGTTTTAAACCCTTACTCACCTCAGGTGAGTTTCGTCGCAAAACATAGCTGCTGATCTCGGATTACCTTATATTTTATAAGCTATAACTATGTTAAGGTTTTTAATAGAGGAATTCTCTTTTAGAATAAAGCTGGTTGGTGTTAATCCATATGAACTATTTATCGTTCTATTCTTCATCTTTTTATGTTTTTTCAAACTTGTGCTACTCTTGATGCTATTATATCCTGAGCGTCAAAGAAGGGGGATTTGATAATCTGTATAATATAAGAGTGAGTTCATAGTTACTCTAGGAATCAGAGGTTATCGTGGTAGAGACTATGGATTCCATTTTTTTGATAGTGATGGTTTACAGTGTGATGATATTAAGCTTACTCTCTGCAGTTCTATTCCTAGTACTCTCATCTATATTTATACGTATGTATAGGATTTATCCTGATGAGATTTGGATCAGAATCTCTCTAGGTTTTATTCTTCTCGCAATAAGTCAAGCAACGATCCTTCTCTCTATAGTACTTAAGGAAGCTCGAATATTATATGCGTTATTTGTATCAACACCAGCATTTGCAGTCTCCGGAGCTTATATGCTCTGGTCATCAAGAAGATCTTTTAACACTTCTTATATGATATCTATTACGAGCTTCTCTATAAGCTTACAAGAACTTCTTCGCATACTACCCTCAGCATTAGATCTGTTGGCTGGGATCTTTATACTAGCCGTAGGATTAAATTCTCGCAGATTCATTAGGTTAGGATTCGTGTTAGTATCAGTATCCTATATAGTTAGAAGTATATGGTTTCTTTCACCGACATCAATATATGCTTTGTCAGTGCTTCTGATAGCTGAGATAATAAGATCTTTCGGAGCACTGATTATGACAGCAGGTTATCTGAGGCGTTCAATATTATGAAAAAAAGAAGGAGTAGGATAAGCATAATCGCAGATATTCTGACATTTCTAGAAAAGGAGGGTGGAGAAGCCTCAACCACTAGAATTGCTACAGCAACCGGTCTCGCTTATGATCGTATGATCAAGATCTTAGAAGAGCTAGAGAGAAGGGGAATAATTAAATTAATAGCTGACGAGAAGAGTAAGAAAGCTATTATGACGGAGAGAGGTTTTCATCTATTAATAAGACTTAGAGAGTTAAGAAGACTATTAGAAGATCTCGGGCTAGAGATCTTTTAGAGAATTATTTATTTTCAGGCTATAAGCTATTTAATGAGGGAAGATGTCTTATATATCAAGATACACTATAATACCTGAGGAAGTAGCTTCTCAGCAGAATATAGCTAATCTACTGATCAATAGCTCTAAAGCTAATACAACACAGTTAATTAATGCTGTAAATTCTCAAGAGACTTCATTCGGAGGTCTTCCTCCAGAGATCTCGTATATTCTCGTAATGACTATTATACTGGCCGTAACCATACTACTTCTAATAATGATCTCACCGTCTCTATCGAGAAATATGGAACGTCCTCTAATATCCTCTGCTTCAGCAGATGCTCGTGGGGAAGGCGAGGGATCTATATATAGGTATGAAGGTGTAAGGTTGGTTCTCAGGGAGATCTATCTGAGATTAAGAATTTTATTAAGATGTAGTATATGCACACCCAGAGAACTTAGTGGAAGTTCTTTTAAAACAGATCTGGATCTTAAGACTTTTTCTTACTTATATGAAGAGATAGTATATGGAGGCAGAGAACCTATAGATGAAGAGTATAAAAAGATTGAGAGTCTGAGAAAATGCTTAGAGAATTCACGCTGATACTACTCATTCTTTTCATTCTCTCAGGCTCAGTCTACGGTATACAACTTAAGCTAGCACCTCAATATGATCCTCCCTCTATATATAATTATGGAGGAGGTGGCTATACCCGGATATACTTATCGCTAGCCGAAAGCGGGTTCAAGGTTTATCATATAACGAACTTTAACGAGCTGAGTAGATTTAATCCCTCTACAACAGTGCTCATCATAGCCAGCCCTGACAAGCCTGTTGAAGAAGACTCCGTGGAAAATGTGATCTCATGGGTTAGAAAAGGTGGTCTCGTGCTTGCTCTAGATGAGATAGGAACATTAAATCCTCTAGCTAATTCAATAGGTTTTAGGATAGGTTCTATAATTTCTTCTGTTTCTCTAGGTGAATGTCTTATAGAGAATCACTCCTTTCCGCTATATGTTAATGTATACTCTCCTCTAATATCTCTTCAGAACATGAGTTTAGAAGGTTTAGAAGTGATTGGCAGATGTTATGCTGAGGGGTTTTTGATAGGAGTTCTGGTGAGAATAGGTATTGGAAGAATCTTTCTACTAGGAGATTCTAGCATTCTCATAAATTCTATGATAAGGTATAACAAAACTACTTATAACATAATTCTTCTCAGAACATTGATCGGAGAGAGAGATTCGGTAGTATTCTACGAGGGAGGTAGAGAGTATATCTTCATAGATACAAGAGTACTCTTAGATCTTGTTAGAATACCCTTAAGTTTTCTAGCATACATACTGGGCAGTGTAATGAACTCAGATCTCTTAGCAGGAATTCTACTATTTACATTCATATCTACATTATTCCTCTTCATATATCTTAGAAGGTATGTCACATTTCCATCTTACAGAGAAGAATGGAGGGGAAAGCCTGCATATAGGATTAGCAAGAGCCATATTATTGCGAGGTATAGAGATTGGATAAAAGAAAAGAGATAGAATTCTTTCAAGAAGTGTTCTCTAAAGCGGTGGAGAATATATCAAGGGTTATAGTAGGTAAGAGAAGAGAGATCGAATTAATTCTAGCCTCGCTTTTAGCGGAAGGACATGTAATTTTAGAAGGAGTGCCAGGCGTTGCCAAAACTCTTCTCGCAAGATCTATAGCCAGTTCTTTCAATCTATCATTTAAGAGAATCCAGGCCACACCAGATCTTCTCCCCTCAGATATAATAGGAGTTAACATATACGACCCTCGATCTGGTAGCTTCAGATTCAGAGAAGGCCCTATATTTTCTAATATACTTCTTATAGACGAGATAAATAGAGCTCCTCCTAAGACTCAAAGTGCTCTCCTAGAAGCCATGCAGGAGAGGCAGGTATCTGTTGAAGGAGTTTCTATAAAACTTCCGAAACCTTTCATGGTTATAGCAACTATGAATCCTATAGAGGTTGAAGGAGTTTTTCCTCTCTCAGAAGCTCAGGTAGATAGATTTCTTGCTAAAGTCTACATAGGCTACCCCGATGTTAATGAGACTGTAGAGATCCTCAAAAGATATCATGAGATCAATGAGATCGCTTTAAAACCTGTAATTAGCTCCGAAGAGCTTTTGAAAGCTCAGGAGATTGTGAGAAGTGTGAAAGTCGATGAGAACCTACTCAAGTATATATCTCTCATAGTTCAAGCTACGAGAAATCATTCTATGGTTAGGCTGGGTGCGTCTCCAAGAGGTGCTATAGCTCTCTACCTTCTATCAAGATCCATAGCATTGATCAGAGGGAGAGAATATGTGATACCTGATGATATAAAGTATGTAGCAGAAGCAGCTCTCTCGCACAGGATCATTCTTAAACCTGAGGCTCTGTTAGGTGGTGTAAGAGCTGAAAAGATAGTTGAGGATGTCTTATCAAGGGTAGATATTCCATGAGACTTTCTCTGAGAGGTTTCAGCATAGGATTAATGTCATTCTTACTACTGCTTATTTCAATATACACAGGCTCTGTTCTACTATTTTCCACATCTATTTCACTACTCTTAATTCTGACTAGAGCTAGAATTCAAATCGAGAGAATTCTAAGAGTTAGCAATAGGATCCATGTTAGGAGGAGTATTGAAAGATACAGAGTGTATGAAGGAGGAGAAACAGAGATCAAGATATATGTAGAGAACAGATCTGAGAATACTATACCTTATCTAGTAGTAGCTGATATGATACCAAGAGAGCTGAAAGTTTCCGGAGGCAGTAATCAGATAGCTTCAATACTCTCAGGAAACAGCTTCATAGAATATTCATATAAAGTTAGAGTAGATAATCCTGGTCGTCATGATATAAGATCTATAAAATTGATCTTAGGAGATTCATTGGCATTGTTTCTCGAGGAGATCTATGTAGATTATTATTCATATATAACAGGAATTCCAAGAGGTATCCCCATTGATATATCTGAGAAGATCAGATCTCTCAATCCAGGATCTATGATTAGAGGAAGAACCCTTGGAGGGATCTATGATCTATGGGGGTTCAGAGAATACACACCAGGAGATGACGTGAGAAAGATCTACTGGAAAGGATTTGCAAGAACTGGTAAGGTTTATGTTAGAGAGGATATTGGAGAGAGCAGACCTAGAACTCTACTGATTATAGGGCTTACAAAATACTCTTGGCTTATAGGATCCGGATTCAATAGCTACTCTGAAGCTCTCTTACGACTAGCGAGATCTGTTGGAGAGGCTATTCTAAATAGCTATGGCTCTCTCGATGTAATGATATGTGAAGAAGCTGTAGTTAAGATCTTTAGAAATATAACCAGTAAAACTAGAGAGAGGTTTCTTTCATTATTCGATGAAATACCATATAGAGGAGGTTGTTCGAGTATTGGTATCATCCTGCTAAACCTCTATAGAGCCGGTGAGGCAGGTTATGATCTTGTTCTAATAACATCAACACCTGTTGATCTAATTACATCAGATCCTGAGGATATCATCAGATATGCTAGAGAAAGCGGATTTACAGGTGTTATTATGATGCCCAACCTAGATTATGAGAAGGATATAGGTGAGGGAATTATGAATATAATCTCTAGAACTCTATCTTCAGCAGGTTTTCCTCCTATTATTCTCGATAGAAGTTTTAAGAGAGTGTCCTGATATGAAGTATCTTACGGCTAGAGATCTTTCTTGGATCGTCTCATACTCGATTCTTATAATTTCACTATCTCTAATGCTGAAGGAGCTCTTGTTATTAGGTCTGGCATCTGCTATAATATCTCTCTCAATTATACTAACCAAACTTCTTAAAACTGATCTTATCTCGTTATCTTATCTTCTGATCTCTATATTATTTCTCATACTCATAAGAGATCCCATAATCTATCTAGCATACTACGCGTTAGCTCTGTCGTTAGTAGTATATATTCTATTAGATTACATGCTTACACCCTCGACCATGGGGGTTCTAGCTAAGATCTATGAGGTGATGTATATAGTGCTGATAGTGTTCGTAGCACCCCTGATTTCTTGGTTTAACAGCTTCCAGCTAGGATCTCTAACGGATCAAAATTTAGATAAAAATTTTGTTATAGGTTTTCTAACAGCTCTATCCATTTACTTCTCGATTTCAATGCTCTTGAAAAGCGATCTAGAAGCTCTAAGCTTCTTCTACAGGCTTATGACAAGAGATCTTTTAAATATAGTAAGGTTCCTTGTGTATTTAGAGAGATTCTTAATCCTAGTAGTATTCATGATAGTGATCTATATGGGAAGCATACCATTGATAACTTTATTAGTGATAGGAGAAATAACAAGATACATCATCAGA
The DNA here is from genome assembly GCA_038881635.1 of Sulfolobales archaeon. NCBI lineage: Archaea > Thermoproteati > Thermoproteota > Thermoprotei > Sulfolobales > Sulfolobales archaeon. The sequence goes on from JAVZPJ010000001.1 coordinate 167,461, forward strand.
AGGATAGTAAGAATTCACGAGAAATATAGGCAGCCAATAGATCTAATAACGCCGGTGATGATGCTGTTATACATTGAGCTGATAAAACTCCCAGCATAAAATATAAAAAGAGAGTATGAAGAAATATCTAATGGCACCTGCGCGGGCCCGTCGTCTAGCCTGGTTAGGACGCCGCCCTTACGAGGCGGAGGTCCGGGGTTCAAGTCCCCGCGGGCCCATCCAGTATTTTACATATTCTTATTCGCGGTTTATAGATAATTAGGATTACTGAAGCATTTATTAGAACTATCATGAACTAAGTTCTTATAATTAAGCTTCTATATGCTATAGGTTAGTCAAGATTTAGAAGCGCTATTTTCAGGCTATTAACTCCTTAAGAACAATGGTCTCTTGGAGCCATGTAGATTCCCATGCAGATAGTTCTAGATCTTTTGATTCTTCTCGGTATAGATATGATTCCTACGCTTCCGCTTCTTAGTATGAATACTCTTAAAGAATTTCTAATTTTATCACTCTCAATATCTGCTCCTGAGAATCTTATAATTAGATCCATTAATCTAGGCATGGTTTCCTTAAGTTTCACACCCGATCTATTAGCTTCTCTGAAGATCTTCTCGGTAGCCTCTTTAACGCTGGTGCCTTCACTAATTTCTACCTGTGATATTGATAGGATCTCTATGTAAGCCTCTAGAGTAGATAATGCCTTAAGTAATTTATTGAACGCTCTTCTTTCTATAGTAGATATATTCTCCCTAGAAGAACTCATGATCTTGGCGATCTCACGCTGGGTAAATCCTCTGGATCTGAGTTTTAAAACCTCTATTTGTTTATCTGTTAGGAAAGTGTTTCTTCTACTTCTACTCATAAAACCTCATAATATCATGTGGATTCAGCCTTAATATCTCATCATATTCTTATCTCATATTTTGAGATCTCTTATGATTCTTTAAAGAGTCGGAAAGCTTCTCGTGTTCTTCACTATACTATCTATATACTTAGATGATCTCATTGAGATCAGATGTTAAAGCATAAGGTGACAAAGATCTAACATGAGATCTGCAGCTTAGAGATAAAGAAATTGATATAATCACGATAAAAAATCTGGAGCTTGTTTGCAGCTAATAGCTTAGAACTATCTTCCCTATAGAAGCTCCCTCCTCAAGAATCTTATGCGCTTCGACAACTTCTTCAATTCTCATGATCTTAAATATATATGGTTTTATAAGACCTTTTAAATAGTATTTTAGAACTTTCTCAAACTCCCATCTTGATCCTATATACACTCCATATATAGAAGATTTTTTCAGATAAAGAGACCTTAGATTCACGTTAACCTCAGCTCCTGATGTTACTCCGAAGAGCACGATCCTGCCACCTTTTCTCAGAAGTTCTATAGATAGGTTGAAAGTACTAGAACCTATATAATCTACTACCACATCGATCTTAGATCTATACTTTTCAATAGCACTCCTATAATCTCCTACAAAAACTTCATCTGCTCCAAGTTTTTCTAGAATAGCAGCCTTCCATTCACTTCTCGTATGAGCTATAACATGTGCGTTAAGTAGCTTAGCTATCTTAAGCGAGGCGATACCAGCACCACCACTAGAACTCCATATGAAAACACTCTCGTCAGGACCTAACCCAGCTTTTGTGACGAGTCCGTGGTATGCTGTGGTGAATGTTAAAGGAATTGATGAGAGTTCTGCTAGATCAACTTCTTCTCTAATCTTATAAACAACTGTTGCAGGGACTAGAATCTTTTCGGCATAGCATCCTGGAATAGTGTACCCTAGTATTGTATAGTTCTCACACTCATTTTCTCTACCCATTAGACATTTTGTACAAACACCATCACCCCATCCAGGAGCTACCACTACCAGATCCCCTCTCTTTATATTCTCAACATTTTCTCCCACTTCTTCTACAACTCCCACAGCATCAGAACCTGGTATTCTAGGGTACTCTACTGGAAAGTATGGAGATCCTCTTCTCTGCCATAGATCCAAATGATTTACACTACAGAACCTAGTTCTAACAAGTACATGCCCTTTTAATACCTTCGGATCTTCTAAATCCTTGATCTCAAAAGCTTTTTCAGGAGGCCCCGGCCTCATGATGACAGCGGCTCTCACGAGTACCACCTCTAACTTCTTACTCTCTCAAATAAATTTTTCATTAATCTCGACATAAGCATGTCCTTAGCTCTTTCACGAGCGTTTCGAGACATGAGATCTCTTCTCTCGCGATCTTTTACAAGTTCTCTTATAACCCTCGCAGCACCTTCAATATCATCAGGACCTCTGAGATGAACCCCGTCAACACCGTCTCTCACCAACCATTTCTGTCCATACACAGCACTGGTTACCACCGGAACACCTCCATACATGAATTCAAGCTGGGTTAATCCAAAAGCCTCCATTCTGGACATTATAATGTTTATATAGGAACTCTTGATAAGAGAAGCTTTAACCCTCTCATCTATCTCGCCAGTTATAATAACATTGGGCAGATTCTTAGATTCTTTAATAACTTGAGACCACTGATCGCCAGGTCTGCCAGCTATAACGAAGATAACATCCCTAAGATCCTTCAAAGCTCTTGCCACTCTAACGATGGCGAGAGGATTTTTTCTTTCTTCGATAGTGCCTAAATAAGATATGATAATTTTATCTCTGTCGATCTTAAATCTATCTAGAAAGAGATCTGGATTAGCTTTATCTATTAGAGAAGCTTCCTCATCATCTAGACCGCCGGGGAAGATATGTATCTGTTCGGGTCTTGCACCCATAGAGATCATATCTTCAGCTTCTATACTAGTGAGACATATGATCAGATTAGCAGTTCTAAAGATCGAAGGATATACTGTCGAGTTCCATGCTATTCTATAGGTTCTCTCTGCAGGAGAGTATCTTATAGGATCTGGAGGCTGGTAGTGGGACATATGAGCGTAGAATACATCCTTCTTCTCTTCACCTAGTGTAATCATAAGCCTCTTCCAAAGAACCCATCTAGAAGTCTCTTCAGGACCGTTCCATAGAGTTGAATGGGTCACGATGAAGTCTATGCCAATATCTTTATCGATAGCTCTTAAGGTCGATATAAAATCTCTAAAGAAGATTCTTCTAGGAGGCCACATAGTAGAAGAACTATCAACCCTGATCGTGGGTATCCCAATAGCCGGATCTTTTTCATATATCATATAACCTTTTTCAGTCTTTATAACATCTTTTCTCGAGATTATACTCCTCCCATCGTGGTAGAGACTTGTGAGAACCCATGCCTCATGTCCTAGAATTCTAGCCCATTTAACCATTCTCTGAGCAAGTAGCTCTTGTCCTTTACTATTAGATGTCTGGTACATTACTGAGAAGAATTTCATTTTTTCAAAACCCTTTCCAGGATGTAACCGGTTATTAAAATTATCATAACTATTGTAAGACCCCACATGAGAGGTGTGAGCATGTCTCTGAGAACCCCTACATTTATACCTCCAACCTCTAGTGCGAATACTAGTGCAACTATATAGAGCAGGATCCTTAGGTATTCAGCTATAGATGTTAGAATTCTTTCATCAGATGATCTAAGCTCAGAGCTCTTATAAAGATAGTTTATGAAGGCATCTACAAGTAGGAAACCGATCACTATTATGATGAAAGTTTTTACAAATCCTGCCACATATACTGTAAGGATCTGGTATGATAGGGTAGAAACCTCAGCTATATTCAGATTACTAGAGAGATAATATACAGCGATTAGCATGGATGATATGTATATGATCCAGGATGTCACAACACCGAAAAATTCGCTAGGAGTATAACCACCTCTGATCATAGCTCTGCCTATAGCGAATTTCCTGAACCATTCGTCGAAACCTAGCTTCTCAAGAAAAGCTCTGACAGCCATGCGAGATAGGAATCCTGCTACATATCCTACTACAGCTATGAGTATTGTTAATCCTACTATGATGAGTATCTCATAAACTCCTTGCATAATCTAGAACCCACCTAGCTACACTGTCAAACTCTACTATGTAGTCTACATCAGGATTAAAATGCTTATTATACTTGTGTCTAACGAGAACTCTGACATCGGCTTCCTCGAAAGCTTTGAGATCATTCTCACTATCTCCTAGGTAAACGATTTTGTCAACGCCTAATAAAGTTCTGAGGATCTTTACAGACCAGTCTTTCTCTCGATAGGAAGTGTAGATATCTAAAAAAGGATAGTACTTATACTCATAAATCTTTAAACCCAAGGATCTAGCTAGATCTATTATCGAATCAATTTCTGAAGGTCTTCCACCAGAAAACCTCCAATCTATACCGATCCCTCCTACGTAGGCGTCCAAAACTTTTTTAATCTCTAGCGTCACCTGATTCTCTAGAGCTTTTAACATACTAAGAATCTTCTGGATCTTTTCATTGCTCTCTCTTTCAACACTTTTTTCATCAACAACAACATACCCTCCACCTCTGATCTCTAGAGCATATATACATGCCATACCATCAAGATTCACAGGTATCTTACTCCTCAGAAAACCACAGTCCTTGCTACTTATAACAGCGGTTCTAAAACCTTTTTCTCGCAAGATCTCAAGCATTTTAACATTATCCTCAGAGACTCTCAGATCTTCTCTCCTCCTATCCAGAGGCGCCAGAGTGCCATCAAAATCAAAGAAAAACCCTATAACATGCAATATAATCAGCGTAATCTATTATCTATGATAAAATATAAATTATTGATCCTCTTAATACAGGCGTGCTAGAGAACGTTTAATGGGCCCGCGGGGACTTGAACCCCGGACCTCCGCCGTGTGAGGGCGGCGTCCTAACCAGGCTAGACGACGGGCCCCTCTAATATCTCGGAGAAGCAGGTAAATAAATCTTACAGCCTGTAGTAATTGATGGATGAATTATTTTATTTACTAGAATGGGTTTTTAGAAGAATCTGAGCTTATCAAGGGCTGACGGTTTAAATGGACCGGCCGGGATTTGAACCCGGGACCTCTGCCGTGCGAGGGCAGCGCTCTTCCAGTCTGAGCTACCGGCCCCTATTTTCTATAAGAAAATTAGCAATTTAAGATCTTCTAAAAATCACCTGTTTTTGTCGCTTTTACAACCTTTCCTCTTACTCTTCTTCTCTTTCTCTTCCAAGACTTACACCATTTTGATGGGTGTTCTAATTATTCTTAAAAGAGTTTCTATGATCCCTGAGCTGATATTATCTAAGGATTCCTCTCTTCTCCACGAGCATATCTAGATTTCTTCTTACAGCATCGATGAACTCTTCTGTATATACTACAGCATTTATAGGAGGTTCTGAAACTCTTGCAACATCTTGCGTCATGATCCGATCTATTTCTATAGTCTTTTTAACAGCTTCTTCAAGTATCTCGGAGAATGTAATAAGATCTCTTATACCATCTCTCTTACCTCTCTCCTTAAGAGCTCTAGTCCATGCGAATATAATTGCTGTAGGGTTGGTAGAGGTCTTCTCACCTTTTAGATACCTATAATAATGTCTCTGCACAGTTCCGTGAGCAGCTTCAGACATATAATAGCCTTGGGGAGAGTAAAGCTCTGATGTCATTAGAGCTAGGCTTCCTGAGAATGCTGACGCGACAAGGTCTGAGATCACATCTCCATCATAATTCTTGGTAGCCCATACAAAACCTCCTTCAGATCTAACAGCCCTAGAATAGGCGTCATCTATTAAATAGTATTCATATCTCAGACCCTCTCTATTGAATTCTTCTTTAAACTCCTCCTCATATATTCTATTAAATATCTCCTTAAATCTAGCATCGTAGATCTTCGATATGGTATCCTTAGTGGCAAACCATAGATCTAGTCTGTTCATAAGAGCATATTTAAAGGAGGCTCTCGCAAAACTTTCAATAGATCTGTCTAGGTTATGATATGCCTGAAGAACTCCTGAATCTTCGAGGCGAGGTAGCTTAACTCTGATCTCCTTTCCCGAAACAGATCTGTATATGATCTCAGCTTCTCCGGCTTCCTCAAATCTTAACCCAACACCAGAGTATATGTCACCATAAGCATGTCGAGCTACCACAATAGGTTTCCTCCAAAACCTTACTGCGGGAATTATATTGCTTAGAATTATAGGTGCTCTGAATAGAGTTCCATCGAGAATTTCTCTGATTGTGGCATTAGGACTTCTCCATTCTTTCTTTAGATTATATTCTTTAACTCTCTCGGCATTGGGAGTTATAGTAGCGCATTTAACACCTACACCCCATCTTTTTATAGCTTCTGCAGCTTCTATAGTGATCCTATCAGCTGTTTCATCTCTCCTTTTAATATGAAGATCATAGTATTCTGTCTTCAGATCCACATAAGGATTTATAAGCTTCTCTTTAACCCAACCCCACATAACTCTAGCCATCTCATCTCCATCTAGCTCTACTAGAGGTTTATCCATGGGAATCTTGCTAACCATATAATCTCCCAATAAGGTATTGTAAATATTGATAGATATAAAAATAATTATAAAAGCTCAGTAGCTATAGAATGGCTAAGTGTTTTCTCATAATCAGTGATCTCTAGAGATATCTTATTACATCGAATAAAAGAAGTTAGAAGGTCTTATGATCTAAGCTCGATTATTTCTTCATATAGAGGACGACCCCACGGAGAAAGTAACATAGAGATAGGATGCAAGCATGGCGCCTGATACTATAAAGACTCCTATATGATGTAACACAATTGATGCTGTAAAGCCTATGAAAACTACTGGTGAGAAGAGTATTTCAGGGATAAGATCTTTTATTCTAGTTCTCATCTTCTCAGAATCTCCTTTAGGTGTAACCTTATATCTATACCTCTTAGGATTAGCTAGAGCCTTCAACTGGCTAAGCCCTAGTACAGGTGTCAACACAGAACTAGTAGCTGAAGAAGTTCCCAACCATTTCAGACTTCTAAGTATTGGAGCTCCAGCTCTTATCTTTAATATGGCTATGTAGAATGCTACGTAGAGTATTGAAGATGCTATCCATAGATATAATAATGATGAAACCTGTAGCACAGGGTCTTCAGAAGGTCTTATCACGGCATAGGACAAGTAAAATAGAGGAGTTATAATTAGAAGTACTAGAGCTGGGATGTATTGTAAGGCGTATAAGATCAGCTCTAATTTTCTAACTATGCTATCTCGTGCTCTTATTATAAGTTTGAATCCTCTTAAAACAGCTTGCATCGCTCCATAAGCCCATCTACTCTGTTGAACCTTGAACGCCGTATAGGTTGATGGTACTAAGACTTCTACCAAGGCATTGTCTTCATAACATGTCTTGAGACCGCTTCTGAACATTTTAATTCCAATCCAATAATCATCCTGAACAATGTCATGATCTATAGGACCTATATTTGAAAAGATCTCTCTACGGAAGACTGTTCCACTGCCGAGAGGAACAATGTAAAACCCCCACGAAGATCTTCCGTAGTATAACAGTGTTTGTATAAATGTAGTGGAAGCTGTTAGAGCGTAGCCTATTCTAGATCTAAAGTAGCTCCTGCCAATCCACCTACCAACTACAGCATCACACTTCTCGGATATCATTTTCTCATAAGCTCTTAACAGAAAATCCTGAGAGAGAGTAGTGTCAGCATCAACTATAGCTATTATTTCTCCAGAAGATCTTGCTATAGCCTCGTTAATAGCACCGTTTCTCCCTCCAGCAGGCTTCTCTCTATATATAGTAATGATCTTTGTTTTGGTATCTCTGCTTATCATATCAACTAGATCTTCTATAAGAGTTCTTCTATCCCTCGAATCATCTGCCACGAGAATTATCTCGAGAAATTCTCTATCCCATTTAAGTCTCGCACTACTTTCAATAGATCTCTTCAATATATCTAGATCTTCATCTTTCTCTGGAATAATAACTGAGGCTCTAATCTTTGGAAATGTATCATTATTTTTCTCTTCAACTCCTGCAATACCCGTATTCTTTCTGTATACTCTTAAAAAGCCTATTGCATAGAATGTATGTATAATCTGCACAGATGCAAGAGATAGGAGCATAACTCCTGCGAGAATCTGTAGAAATATCATTATCCTCTCCTAATAGGTTTTAAAAAATCCCTTTAATATATAGGAGGTTTTTGAGGGTCTATTATATTCTTTTCTTTCTATCAGAATAGATTTTTCTAGATAAGATTTTAACTTTGATAAGTATAAAACCCTCGCTTATCATTCTCTAAAGGGATTAGTGTGAAGTCTTTAAAAGAGAAGATCGAAAAGATCGTTCATGAGAATACAGAGATCTACCTTAAAAGAACTCCAAGTTCTAGAAAGCTTTTTGACAAGGCCAGAAGATTCCTCCCAGGTGGTGTATCCTATTCCATAAGATTCTTTTCACCTTATCCTCTATACATAAGTAAAGCCAAAGGATCTAAAGTATGGGATGTTGACGGAAACGAGTACACAGATTTTTGGATGGGTCATGGAACACATGTACTAGGACATTCACCTGATCTCGTCGTCGAGGCTGTTAGAGAGATTATAGGAAGAGGAACCCACTTCGGATATGAGAATCCTTATGAGGTAGAGTTTGCGGAATTCCTAACCAGAACATTGCCAGGAATGGATCAGATAAGATTCAGTATGAGTGGTACTGAGAGTAACATGTATGCTCTGAGACTAGCCAGAGCTTATACTAGGAGAAAATATGTGATAAAATTTGAAGGAGGCTGGCACGGAGGCTTAGACCAGCTTCATGTAGGGGTATCACCTCCTTATGATGATCCCGAGACCTTAGGTCTTCCAAGAGATTTTGTAAAGTATACTCTAATTGCAAGATACAATTCTATAGAAGATGTGGAAAAACTGCTGAAGATATATGATGTAGCGGCTGTTATAGTAGAACCAGTGCTAGGTGCAGGAGGATGTATCGAGGCTAGGCAGGAGTTTTTAAAAGAATTGAGAAGACTTACAGAAGAGCATGGATCTGTACTTATATTTGATGAGGTTATAACAGGTTTCAGACTTGCTTTCGGAGGTGCTCAAGAATACTTTAATATTAGAGCAGATCTCGTGACATACGGAAAGATCATCGGAGGAGGATTTCCAGGAGCTGGTGCTTTCGGAGGGAGAAGCGATCTAATGGATCTCCTAGATCATATTAAGAGGCCTAAGTCGAGAGAGAGAAGTGGTCATGGAGGAACGTTTACAGGGAATCCTGTTAATTCTGTTGCTGGCTATGTGCTTTTAAAATATTTATATGAGAACAGAGGGCTCTATGACGAGTTTAATAAAATATGGGATCAAACAAGATCTAGAATAGATAAGATCTGCGAGGAATCAAATAGAATATGCTGGGCCACAGGTGTTGGAAGCATGCTTGGGATTCATTTTACTAGAGAAAGACCATGGGATAACAGGAGTGCTAGACTTAATAGACTTGATGAAGAGATTCCTAGAGCTCTTCATCTTTTCATGAGAAACCACGGGATGTTATACATGACTGAAGACATGATACATCTACTGCCTTCTATGGTTCATGACAGGAGTGAAATAGATAAATTTGTAGATCTATTCGCGCAGTTTATAGAGCTGCTCAAGCTATGAGACTAATAAATCAGATAATCGAGATCTGGAATCAATCCTAAAGTTAATTCCTCAATATTTATTAAATTAAGATCATCATTGAAATATAAGCTCTGTCTTCTTTCTGATATTTATCCAGGTCTATATTTCTTGGTTTAATATCTTTATCTATCAAATAAGTCTTGGTGTTATAATGCTAAGCTCGTATGGTAGATCCTCATAGAAGGGTTTTTAAGTTCTCTGAGCTCATAAGATCAATATACTTTTAGAGTTTCAAGATTTTAGAGCAACAAGCTTCGAGCGATGTGAAGAAATTTCTACGGCAAAAAGGTTCTGGAGAAACCGCTAAGAAGCAGACGGTTGAGAAGCCTGAAAGCCTGTGAATAGCTATCTATCGGGAAACGGTTAATCTGTAAACTTTTAAATTTACTATATAATCAAAGTTAAATGGTGGGCCGGTAGCTCAGACTGGAAGAGCGCTCGGTTTGCACCCGAGAGGTCCCGGGTTCAAATCCCGGCCGGTCCATCTTGATTTTACAAGCGAGTTCTGGCAAAATTTTATATTCTATCGATCGAGTGGTGCTACTAGAGATCTGCATTCTCTCGTGCCTAGAGATATGGTGTAGTATTCCTCTCCAGTTCTAAAATCATAGACTTTCTGTAAACTTCCTCTTACCTTTACAAAACCTCCTTCGTAGAGTATCGGTGAGAAGGATCCTTCATAGATCATGATTTTAACCTCGCCATCTTCATCTTCTATATCAGATCTATATGAACCCCTTAATTTGATCAGAGCTTCTCCCGGATATTGAATAGCTCCACATTGTTTAGGTTCTACAAATCCTTCGACCTCTACACATTTAATTGTTTTCGATGTATATCTGCAGGGATAAGCACAGTAATCCTGTGGAAATACAATGGAAACATGCTTATCCTTGTAAACTCCTCTTCTGTAGATCCTATACATCATCTTAGCTAGATCTAGATCTATTCCATGTAGGGTTGTTTGATTAGAAATCCAATTAAGGAGATCTTCATTTTCAAGAGGTTTTAAAATTGACTCTATATTCTCCAGTATACCTCTTATATTGTCGCAACCATAGATCAGGAGATCTATATCACTGTAAGCTGTGTTATGAAAACCTCCTAGAATACTACCTCCAACACCTATACTGTCTAATGGCACACCTACGTAGCTTTTTATCAGGTCTATGAATTCAGCTACTTTAAATTCTAGACTATCTCTAGGTCTTAAATATATCTCGTAAGCTCTTTCCTCAGGGTTTAATATCTTATAAACACGGTCTCTGGATACATAGGGTATCTCAGCTCCATAAGTTATCTCATATGCTTTTTCTTGATATCTCTCGAACACTCTTCTTACATGGTTTATAGAGTATCTCTCTACAACACGTTTAAGAGGTATATTTCTATAGATCCATATGCTCTTACCACCTGCTTCTAAATATTCTTGAGGTATGTATTTAAGATATGCATATATTCTGCCAGGTGGGTGCACTGATCCGAAGACTATATATATTCTCTGCTCTAGATCTACGATCATATCATGATCAAGAATAGCATCATGTCTTGCCCTAGCCAAGCTTTCTGCTAGCCCTCCATCTTAGGGTATATATCTTACGTAATAATTTAACATGATTCTTTCTATAATCTTTCTAATGTGTTCGTGTAAAGTAGATATGGAGCATCCTAGATCATTAGATAGCTTAGATAGATTCACTTTCCTGGGATAGCTGAAGTATCCTTTCTCGATGGCTTTTATAAGTACTTCTTTCTGTCTTTTTGAAAGTATTGGAATATATTCATCGAACCTAAACTGATCTATTAGTTTCACAGAGCAACCTTTCTCATAGATCTCTTTTAATATTTTCTTTAGATCTTCAAATTTTTCGATCATAAGATCTATATATAGTTTGCCTTCATCAAATAAGACTGATATCAGGCTATACTCTTTTATCACATCCTCTAAGATATGAGATCTTATAGAAAGTATTCCAAGATTCTTACGAAAGTAGATGACCTTGCCAAGAGATCTTATGATTCTTCTGCTACATTTTCTAACATAGATTCTTATATCATGATCCTGAACCGCTATGAACCATCCTTCGCACTCTCTAGCTATCTTATTCAGAGGATCTTTTTCACAACCTATATATATTCTCACGATAATAGGTTCCAAAGATAGTACCCGTATATTTACGGTGCTCTATATATTTATGTTCTTCACATTATTTTCTGAGGTGAATAAATTGTCTCACGGCGAGAAGAAAGAGTATCAAAAGATAGTGATAGATCAGGATATATGTATAAGTTGTGGAGCATGCGTAGCAGTATGCCCTGTTCAGGCATTAGAACTAGATGAAAATGCAAAAGCAAGACTGATCTGGGATGTGTGTATAGATGACTTCTCATGTGTTAAAGTATGTCCTGTAAACTGTATATGGCCTACATCACAGGCTCCTGCCGAGGCTAAGGCTAAGAGTAAATGGTACAGGTTTAATGCACCTCTCCAGGGAGCTTTGAAGTCAGAATTCGATACATGGAAGTCTAAGTATGGCGTATCAGGAGAACCAGCATAATCTTATAACATTGAATATTTTCAGCGTGGTTCTGCTTATATTTTTTTAAAACCTCTAGAAGTATGGTGGCACACTCTGAGTTTGATGCAGTCTCTGAAGACGTTTAGAAGCGGTAAATCTCCAGACTGGTGTCCTGGCTGTGGAGACTATGGTATTCTCTCAGCATTAACGGGTGCTCTATCAGATCTTAAGCTAGATCCTTCTAAGCTTGTTATCGTAGGAGGTATAGGATGCTCTGGAAAAACTCCTCACTACGTCTTCGGAAACGGAGTTCACACACTCCATGGAAGAGCTATTCCATATGCAACTGGTATTCGTATTGCAAATCCTGAGCTGACCGTGATAGTCACGGGAGGAGACGGAGATCTTCTGGGTATAGGTGTAGGTCATTTTGTGTCTCTAGGCAGGAGAAATATTGATATGACAGTTCTTGTTTTCAACAACCAGGTATATGGGTTGACTAAGGGGCAGGCATCGCCAACGCTTCCTAGAGGTGTTAAGACCAAGGCTCTTCCCAAGGCTAATATACAAGACGCTATAAATCCAGTAAAGCTGGCTCTAGCCTCAGGCTATACATTTGTTGCAAGAGGCTTTGCATATGATGTTCCACATCTTAAAGAGCTTATCAAGAGAGCAATTCTTCATAGAGGATCTGCTGTTATAGATATTCTACAGCCATGTCCAACTTATAATGATGTATATACTAAAGAATATTATCTTCAGAGAATAGTAAAGCTTGAAACATTAGATGGCTGGGATCCTGTAGTAAGGTCCGAGGAAGAAAGAGAAGAAAAGATTGAGAAAGCTTTTAGATATGCAGAGTGGGGTGAAAAGATCTATATAGGGTTATTCTATCAGAATGAACTAGTTCCAACGTATGAAGATAGACTGGCACAGAGAATACCTGGCTATCTTAAATATCCTCCAGCGAAGATACCTATATCAGTTGATGGGAGAAGTATATTTAGCGTCTCACATATAGTGAACCAGAGGATCTTATGATATAGATCTTCATCCTGAAGCATTTCAGCATCTTCTTCCTGAAAGGTCTTTGTTTGATTAAGCGTTTTTAAATCTGTCTAAAATATTTTAGTTGGTATATCATGACGTATGATCTTCTGATCTTTCATGGAATCATATTTTCAATATCTTTCATACTCACCACAATAACTCTCCTTATAATCATGCGACTGTCTTTTGCAAGAGGTATAGTGGGTAAAGATGTTCACAAGCCCTGGAATAGTTATGCCTCCGAAATAGGTGGTGTATCTCTCATAATAGGATCTCTTATACCCTTTCTTTTTCATCCTAGCGAGAGAACTCTGGCGTTTTTTATATCTTCTCTAATAGCTCTCGGAATAGGATTATATGATGATCTCAGGGTTCTCAGTGGAAGAGTAAAACCTATTCTCGCTATAATGCCCTCGCTACCTGTTATAATACTAGGATTGTATAAACCTACTCCTTTCATCCCCTTCATCGGTGAAGCCAGGCTGTTTCTCTTATATCCTATCATAGTTGCGATAGGATACTCTATAGCTCTTAATGCTATTAATATGAGTGATACTCACAATGGATTGATTGCCGGTATTAGTCTTATAGCTTTATCCGTTTTAGCACCTTATCTCATAGAAAAGAATCCGTTTGACGCTGTGATCTTTATATCGCTAATAGCCTCATTATCCGCATTTTTAATATACAATGCATATCCCGCGAAAAGTTTTGTAGGAAACTCGGGAAGTTTTATCATTGGAAGCTGGTTTGCTTCTATAGCTTTTATAAGCTCTGTAGAGTTTCTAATAGTTCTATCACTTCTTCCTCTAGTGATAAATGGTTTTACTATACTGGTCTCTATAAGAGGTTTTAAAGAGAGAAGAGAGATCAAGAAAAGACCTGTATCGGTGGTTCAAGGCTTTATATATGGTAATAGAGATCCTGATGCTCCTGTGACTCTAGCTAATATAGCATCGATCAAAAGACCTATTAGAGAAGCAGATTATGTAATAAGCATGTATATATTGATCCTCATATCATCACTCGCAGGCTTACTCATATGGATTCTAACTCAGGCGTAGAAGAAGAATCTATATATATAGGAAGAGAAAGCTGGTAAATAATTCTCTTAGCCCATCTCAGCTTCTCAGCTTTCTGAAGAGATACAAGAGATCTCCCGCTTAACCAGGGCTTTGAGTACATGCTTGAATAAGGTGAGTCTAGGTCCATTCCTAAGGTATCAATCTCTTTGATCTTAAGCAGTACCTTGGCTATCATATATGCTCTATCACCATCTGTAAAGCCTGGTATGATAGTTGTAAGATTGCAGAGTGGTGGTGTCTGGACTGTAATTAGGATCCTGTCTCTATAGTTTCTTATATAATACATCAAAGAAGAGATCTTACTATAATTATCTCCGTGAAACTGTATGAACCCGTAACCGCCAGATCTTAATATTCTTATCAGAGACTCTAAACCTCCATCCAGATCTCCTGCATATATGCAGAGTATATGATCTCTACAGGATCTATTTGGTATACTCATGCAGGCTCCATCAGCGCATACTATTGTATCATATTTTTCTATGATAAGATCCAAGGTAGCACTCTCTATACCAGGTCCGGCTCCTATTACTAAAGCCTTTCTCTTGGAGGCTAATCTCTCTAACTCCTCTAAAACCATAGTAGGCTCTCTAACATCTAGCGATCTAGAAACTAAACAGGCTGCTAGAGAGGCATCCCACTCTCTATCAAGATCAACTCCTGTCAGATTTTTAAGAACATCCTGATAGATCATATAAACCTTGAAGATATTATATCTAGTTCTCATACTACTTAATCTCCTTTACTATTCGATATAATATTCTTAACATGCGTAGGCTATGACTTGAAAATACTATCTAACTAAACATACTCCATATATTAGCTCTTTATATAGGTTTACAATTTTGAAAGCCTCGCCCTTTAGGGCGGAGGCAGATCACATAGTTCATCACATAATTTCTCTCATTAACAAGTTATGAGATCACGTAATCCTCTGAGAACAGAGGTATATTAAAGTTTCATATCATGCGTATATGTATCTACTATAGGTTTCTCTTGTGTTCAAGGTAGCATGATATGAGGTTTGTAAGGTTCTTGTCAGATACAAGGTGCGAGTTGAAGAGGTTAAAATATTGATCTTGATCGAAGAGTGATACAAGCTAATGTGAACCACTTTAGAACCTGAAGAATTTTGCTAGAAGCTCATATTAGATCGAGGGTCTCATCATACTGTCTCAGAGATCACCTCCCTAATCATCCACTATATATTATACATCGTATACTTAAATATGCTCTTCAAATATAGATTTTAGGATGTTGGGTATATAGATTGAAAGTCTCCTTCAAGGCTGTGTATGTCAAAGGATTTGATAGAGCTAGATATTTTATGGGGCTCGAACCCTATAAAAACATGTTCAGAAATCTTTTAGGTAGAGAACCTTACGAAGGGACTCTTAATATAAAGCTGAATAATAAAAGCTATAGAGATCTTCTAAAGGAATGCGGTTCTTCATTAGTGATAGAGAACTTTAGCTATAATGGAAGAGAGTATGGAGGGCTTTACATATGGTTTGGAGAGGTTAAAGAAATAGGTAAGGTTCTCGTAATAAGACCATTCAGATCTGGTCATGAGGAGAATGTGCTTGAGATAGTATCAGATCAAAAGATCTCAGATGTATTGAATTTAAAACATGGAGACTTAATAGAAGTGCACATAGAATGTAATCCTCCGAAGAATAAATAATAAAATCATTGTTAAAGAATTTAAATTTGTAAGGGGCTTATAATGTCTAAAGTCTACTCTCCAGAGATAGGATATGTAGAGATCCCTGAAAAGCCTAAGAGAATAATTAGCATGTCTCCATCGGCTACAGAAACTCTATTCATGTTAGGAGTAGGAGATAGAATCGTAGGTGTTGACTCATGGTCTTACAGACCTCCGGAGGCTATGAACAAGAGAAGAGTTGGTAGCTACACTACTGTGAATCTGGAAGTAGTAAGAGAGCTGGATCCTGATCTCATAATAACGACAACAGGTGTTCAGAGAGCGATCTTGGAAAAACTTAAAGATCTTAATAAACCTATCTATCCCATACCAGTACCAGCCAGTGTATATGAGATCTTTAATAACATAGTAATTATAGGAGGCCTGGTAGGAGAGTATGATAGAGGATTAAAACTCGCAGAAGAGATGCTGGAGAAATTAATCAAACTAGTTGAAGAATTTCGAGTAAAGAGTAAACTTAGAACCTATGTAGAGATAGACCTTGGAGGTCCTACGATTCCAGCATACTACTCTCACATAACTTCTGCTCTCTCTCTATTCGGGTTATATAATATCTTTATGAATCATAAACAGTCGTATCTATACGGTTTCAAGGTGGCGGACTTCCCGGTGCTAGATCTAAATCAGGTTATAGAATTAGATCCGGAGATAATAATCTATGAAAGTAAGAATAAAAAACCTTCCAGAGAAGAGTTGGAGAACCTTATAAAGGTAAGAAGATGGGAAAAGATCTCTGCGGTTAGAAATAGCAGATATATCGTGATACCAATGGACACGCTAGCTCATTATGGGCCAAGCTTTCTAGATAACCTTAGGATAGTTCTCGAGGAAATTAGGAGAATTCTTTAAATAAGATCATGATTTTATTTAGGATCAGAAGATTTTCATGAGGTTTGAAAATGCATGAGTTATAGGAAGAATAATTCTATACGCTCTCTCACAGGTATCCTAGAGAAGATCTTTAGCTACTGTTCTGAGAGTATCTACCTACCCTCGGATGATACATATCTTCTCTATGAAATTCTTAGAGAGAATCCTGAGATTGAGGAAGGAAAGAAAGCTTTAGAGGTTGGCAGTGGTAGTGGTTTGTTATCCTGTGTCATTTGTGAAAAGATGGAATTTCTAGTTGCAATAGATATAACAGATCATGCTGTTGAATGTAGTAAGAAGATTTTATATGAATGCGGATGCTCGGATTTCTCAGATGTTGTTCAGTGTAGATCTGGTTCTTGTTTTAGAGATAACTCTTTTGATTTGATCTTTTCAAATCCTCCTTATTTACCCGATGAAGATGATCCTAGATGGAGTGGAGGTGCTAGAGGTATCGAGATCTCCCTAGAGATCATGAGAGAAGCTTCTAGAACTTTAAAACTTAATAAAGGCATGCTATTCCTAGTATCAAGCAGCCTAGGAGCCCTTCGAGAGCTTCTAGTAGAATCTCTAGCCATGGGTTTCAGACCTAAGGCTGTTAAATGGATAAGAAAATTTTTTGAAGTTATTATCGTATTTAAATTTAATAGGGGATCTTGATAGAGATTAGTATTATAGGAGCTGGAAACGTAGGAAGTCTGTTAACATATCTTATGAACAGATCTTATGTTTATCCTAGACTTGTGTTCAAAAGAGATCGAGTAGCAGAAGATATGTATCTAGAGAATATAGATGGTAGGAGAGCTATTTTAAGGTATAAACCTGTGGTTTATGATGATTATGAGAACTGGATCTACTCCGATATCATTGTGATCGCTACTAAGGCTTATGATGCAGAGAGTATTATAAGAGATATCAGTGCTAGGATTCCCAGAAATAAAGAAGAGTTGTTGGTAGTGGTGACGCAGAATGGATTAAAAATACTTGAGATAGCAGCAGAGCTTATAGGACCTGATAAGATCTCGCAACTAGTTTTAAATCAGGGTGTCCATAGGATCAATTCTAACACTTTTAGATGGATCGGAGGTTCTCAGAGTTATCTGGGTATGTTGAAAGGTTATAGAAACAAGTATCTAGAGATCTTTAAAGATCTATTGAGAGAGATTAATATAGAGGTGGTAGAAGATATACAGCCTTATAGATGGCTTAAGCTAGCCGTTAATGCCGTGATCAATCCTATTACAGCTATCATGAGAGCTAGAAATAAAATAATTGTGGAAAATAGCTATATAAAGGATCTAATAGCCAGAAAGATCTGCGAAGAAGTAGAAGAGGTTGCAAGAAGAAACAGCATAGAAATGCCTGCGGATCCCTATGAGGAGGTTATAAAAATTGCTAGAAGTACTGGAGATAACTACTCATCAATGCTCTCGGATGTGCTCAATTGTAAGAGAACCGAGATCGATTATATAAATGGTGCAGTTATTGAATATGGTTTGAGAAGAGGATTTAAACCTATATATAATGAAATATTGTATTACATGGTTAAGGCTCAGGAGGAGGCCTGTCATGCCAGAGAAGATCTTGCCAAGACACTTTATAAGAGCTAAAAAGGAGGGTAAGAAGATCGTTATGGTGACAGCATATGACTATATACAAGCCAGCATAGCTGATGAAGCAGGTGTAGATGGAATACTGGTTGGAGACTCTCTGGGTATGGTTATAATGGGGTTTAAAACCACACTACCTGTCACACTCGATATGATAAAGCATCATCTCAGGGCAGTCTTAAACGCAGCACCAAAAGCGCTTGTAGTAGCTGACATGCCTTTTCTAAGCTATGAAATTAGTAAGGAGGAAGCTGTGAGAAACGCTGGTGAGATGATTAAGATGGGTGCTGACGCGGTTAAAGTTGAGGGAGGTTCAGAGATCATTGACAAGGTAGAAGCTATGATCCGTGCTGGCATCCCTGTGATGGGGCATATAGGATTAAATCCTCAGAGGCAGATGATATATGGGCTTAAGCTGAGAGGTTCTACTGCTGATGATGCTAAGAAAATAATTGAAGATGCGAGAGCGCTAGAAGAGGCTGGTGTGTTTTCTATAGTAATTGAATTTACTACAGCCGAGGTCGCTTCTGAGATAACTAAGATCCTTAAGATCCCTACGATATGCATTGGATCAGGTGTCGAGTGTGATGGTCAGATCCTTGTATTTCATGATCTCGTAGGCTTAACACCTTCGCCACCTCCATTTGCTAGAAAGTATGCAGATACTAGAGAGATTTTCTTTAACGCTTTGAAGAGATATGTACTTGATGTAAGAGAAGGTAGATTCCCAAGCGAGAAGGAATTCTTTAGAATGCCTCCCGAAGAATATGCTAGATTTAAGAAATATATGTCTGGTAACAGCTAGATGAAAGAAGATCTAGAAGTAAAACTTTTAGATATACTAAGAGAACTGCTCGATCTAACACTCTATGAAGCTAGAGTATATCTATACCTACTACTCAGAGATCAGGCTTTTATAAGAGATATAGCTAGAGATGTTAGGATACCTCGGACAAAGATCTATCAGATCATCAGAAGCTTAAGAGATAAAGGCTTCATAGAAGTCTACAGAGACAAACTATTGAAAGCTAGAATTAGGGATCCTTTAAATACTATAGCATATTATACTGAATCTAGATGCAGACGTTTAAAAGAGCTTTCAGATACAATGAAAGATATAGTTTCTAGGATCAGAATAGAAAGATCAGAGGGTTTAAATGCTAATGCCATAGCTAGTGTGGATATTCTCAATACATATGAAGAATTCGAGAACTCTCTTATATCGGATTTAAACATGATGAGATCTCAGGCTACTGTGGTAGTTAGTAGAAAGCCTATTGAGATAAACTGGAGAAGATTAGTTCTAGAGCTCTTTAGAGCAATGATAAAGCGTGAGATCAGATTTAGGTATATAACGCCGCCATATAGCAAGGGAAGCTCTATTATAAAAGATCTTATAAGGCATTTTTGTATGTCAACACAAGAAACTCTTCCTCATCTTTTCAAGATGATAATAGGTGAGAATCTCTCCATCGATATTGAATCAGTTAGAAGTATGATTAGCAGAATAGAGCTTTATGAAACAGAATTCGATATACCTCTTATCATTATAGATGGATCAATATCGTATAATCTTTTTACAGATCCTATTAACAATAGATTTTTATTTGCTGTAAGATATGTTAACGATAATTATACAAAGAGCTTAATGAGTTATATAGATCTAAATCTGTCAGTAAAAAACTCTAGAAATCTAACAGCAGATCTGATCAAATACTGTGAATAGTTATAGTAATTATATGATGTGGTCCAGCTCTGCAGGTTATGATGTCTTATTATGGTAAGCATTGAGAAGATTTTCGGAAGGGTTTGAGTTTTTAAGCTCTTTATAATAAAGCTCTTTATCACGAGGTGTTGAAATGGTCTCTATAGAAGAAGTGGAGAGATTCCTAGGTAGTAAGATAACAGATCCCTATGGAAGAATCTTAGGAGTTTTATCATCAGTATACTCTGATGTAGATGGTAGTGTTTCAGGTGTCGAGGTGGTTAGTGAAGATTATTCGATAAGATATATTCCTTCAGAAAGATTGGTAATATCTCACGAAGGTTTGATCATACTTCCAGAGTGGAAGGTTGAAGCTCTAAAAGTTGAAGCCCAGCTTGACAGAGCCAGGAAAAGAGCGAGAGCTATTGAAGATCTCTATATTAATAAAGAGATAAGCGCTCAAGCTTATGAAGATATGAAGAAACAAATAGATTCAACGTTAAGCAGACTTAAAGAGAAAGCTAGACAGACCAGATCTCTCCTAAGAAAGAGATTAGGAGAAGTTGAAGATGAGATACTTCATCTCGATAAGGCTTCTAATCATCTTAAATTAATATACACTTCTGGAGAGATCTCTGAGCAGAGATTCAAGCAGTCTATGGATATGCTAAGATCTTCTAGAAATAAGTATGTTGAGGAGAAAAAAGATCTTGAGAAACATATTGAGATAATTGAAAAACTTGAAACAGAGATCACGACACCTATAAAAACTACGCAAATACAGCCTTCAACACAGCCTGCGACAACTTCACCTCCGCAGCCTCAGATTCAGGCTCCATCCAGTCAGCAGACTCCTATCAATGTTATCATAACCAACAGCTAGATCTTCTTAAGAGTTCTTGGTGATCGCTCATGGTGACAAGCTATGGAGGTGATGTTGAGAGAAAATATAGAGAAACAGGGTTCTTCGGAACTCTTCTAGAAGGTTTTATGAAGATCTTTAGAAGAGAAGTATCTCCTATGAAGAGAACAATTGAAAGCATACTAGCAGAGATAGAAGCCGCAACCTTATCTATTGAAGAGGTTTTAGGTAAGCTGAAGAGAAGATACGAGGACTTATATACCTCAGCCATTAAGTCTGTGACACAGAAGAACATTGCCAAAGCCACTATATATGTCAATGAGTTAGTTGAGATAAGAAAGATCTTTAGGAGGCTTATGATTTCTTATAATTTCCTAGAGCAGCTGAAGATAAGATTACAGACGTTGAACGAGCTTGACAAGGCGTACCCGCTACTACTATCTCTGAGCAGAACTATAGATTATCTGAAGCCTCAGATACTACCCATAGTTCCAGGAGTTGCTGTGTCTCTAGAGAAGATATCATCCGAGATAAATTCAGTTCTTGGAAGCACCTCAGTTCCTTCATCAGTAGTAGAAGAGAGCTATCTCAGACTGGGTAGTAGAGAAGCAGAGGAGCTGATGAGAAAGATTGTTGAAGAGGCTGAGAAATCCGTTAATTCGAAGCTACCAGAACTGCTACCTGAGTTATCAAAGCTCGTACCCCCCGAGCGTCTCGAAGAAGACGTAGTTCTACCTAAGGATATACTAGCTGTAAATATACTCAATCCGGATAGAGAAAAGGATAGAACCAGCATAAGTAAAGAGGAGAATATTTCAAAATCCAGAGCTTCTCACACTGCTTCGAGTCAGAAACATGATATTCCTAAGCTAGAGGATGTAGAGAAAATGCTTCTAGACTATATAACTACCAGAGGAGGTTTTCTAGATATTAAGGATTTTAGCACCCAGTATAAGATACCGAGAGAATATGTGATGGCAGCATTGGATAATCTAGTTAAGAAAGGTAAAGTAAATATAGTGAGAAGCGGAGGAGGATAGTATAAGATAGTGATTTTAAGATCCTGATTCTTCTTTCATGGATTCGGGTGGTCTCCGTGTCAGGATCTTCTACGATGATTCTTGAAAAGATGGCTAGAGAGTATGCTGATAGAGCTATTATCATGGAGAGAAGGGGAAACTATGAGGAAGCAGTCAAGAATTATAGAAAGGCAGCAGAGATTCTCAAAAAAATACTGACCTTATATAGAGATCTTCCCATGCGAGATACATATATAGAATATATAAAAGAATATGAGAAGAGAGCTGAGTTTATAGAGAAAAACCTTCAACAGATATTATCGGGGGGAGGAGGTGCTTATCAGAATAATGTAGAGATTGAAGACCTGGTGTCTCCACCACCTAATATAAGTTTTAATGATATAGTTGATCTTGAGGAGATTAAGAAGATTCTCAGAAGAGCAATAGTCTACCCTATAAAAAGGCCAGATCTCTATCCAAATGAGATAGGATGGTCTAAGGGTGTCCTTCTCTATGGTCCTCCTGGAAATGGTAAAACCATGTTAGCTGGAGCTCTTGCAAGAGAGATAAACGCAGCTTTTATAGCAGTTGATGCAGCTTCCATCATGTCTAAATGGCTTGGCGATGCTGAAAAGAATGTGAGCAAAATCTTTTCTAAAGCTAGAGATATATGGCTTAGCAAGGGTGTTCCGGTGATAATATTCATAGACGAGGTAGATTCTCTGATGGGTGTTTATAACGCTGAGATCGGTGGAGAGGTTAGAGTTAGGAATCAATTTCTAAAAGAAATGGACGGGATACATACCAAGGGATCTTCTGAGCTCATATTCGTTATAGGGGCAACAAACAAACCATGGGTTCTAGACATGGCTTTCTTAAGAAGATTTCAGAAGAGAATCTATGTTCCTAATCCCAGTAAAGAAGTTAGAGAAGCTCTACTCAGGCATTATACTAGATCTCTAAAGCTAGATCCTGGGATAGATTTTAACAGGCTTGCAGAGATGACAGAAGGTTATTCTGCCAGTGATATTAAAGAAATTGTTAGAGACGCCTATGAACTCACACTAGACGAGATGTTTGAGAAAGAAACTAGAGAACCTAGACCTGTGTCTATGGAAGATTTTGAAAAAGTTCTCTCGAGGAGAAAGCCTAGCGTCTCTCAGGAGATGCTTAGATACTATGATGAGTGGACTAAGAAATTTGGAGCTCTATAAGATTTTAATCTCCCACTATTTTATAATGGATCTCTATTATATCTCCATCTTTAACAACATGGTCGCGACCTACTCTAACGCCTGGATATCTTACAGAAGGTCCCCAAACTCTGGCGTATAGAAATCCTTTGTAGAGATCCTCGTGAACAGCTCTAGCGACATCTAACACGGTAGCTCCTCTTCTCAGGACTAGAGGTCTTTTTGAGATCTCTCCGTGTGGAGGTTTCGTATAAACCCTGATAAGATCCATTGTTTCTATGATTAGATCTCCTATTCTTATAAGGTTATTCTGATCTGAGGTCTCAGTACAGAGAATTGGGATCTCTTTCTCAACTTCTTTTCTAAGCATCTCGCAATTAAATCCCTTAGGATCGAGATCTTTTTTGGATGCAATGATTATAGTAGGCTTATAATGTGAAACTCCTATTAGGTAGCTCTCAATATCTTCTAATGATATTTCTCCATAGATTCTCACTTCAACTCCTTGAATCTTATATGATTCAAGGAGTTTTCTTATATCATCTATTGATGCATCAAGTAATCTACCGAAGTTAATTATACTAACACCTGTAGAGCCAGAGGATCTTATGATTTCGATCCTTCCTCTAGGTTTGGTTATTTTGATCCCTTCATCCTCTAGAAGTTTTCTCACATAGCTATACTGGTACACAGGATCTCGAGAGAGATCTATAACCAGTAGAAGACAGTCAGCATTTCTGGCAAGGCTTATGCTCATTCTATTGATCCTGGCTTCAGGATCTTCCGAAAGCGATGGAGCTTCTACAAGCTGGAAGTATATATCTTTATAAACGAACATACCAGGAATAGGAGCAGTGGTTAGAGATGGAGTGTCAGATACAATAACTCTAGCATTTGTAAGAGTTTTCAGGATCGATGATTTACCTGATTTCATTAATCCTAGCATAACTATCTGAACATCGCCCTCCCTAGCTATGAAAAAGGATCTACCACCACCTCTAGAAGAAGATCTCTTTCTTTCTTCAATCTCCTCCCTAAGCTCTGCCATTCTTCTCCTGATCCATCTAACGAGATTCTCTGTTCCCTTATGCTTGGGCACAGCCGATAGAAATTCTTGTAATGCTTGAAGCTTCTCCTCAGGAGTTCTAGCCTCTTGATATTTCACAAACTTAGCTCTAGCCTCTGGAGGTAGATTTGTCACCATATTTAACTCAGCTCGTTGTTCAGAGATTTCTCTCTATTAGTTTTAATAGGGTTGGGATTATAATAATTATCCGATAGCAAGATGAGAGAGAAGGAGAATCGAGAGATCAGAAATATTGAAGATAGCGGAATTCCACATGATATATCTCTAGATCTTATACTTCCAAGACTAGAAACTATTAAGTCATCGCTAACGGGCTTACTTCTGGTATATGCAATAGGATTGTCACTCATGTTAGGATATCTCCTAGTATTAAAGATCTTTAGAGATATAATATTAGAGATAGAAGATCCCTTTATAAGGAATATCATGCTCATAGGAGCTGGAGGAATTCTAACTATCACATGGCTCTATACATGGTTCACGTCGGTCAAGAAGATAAGAAGCATGCTCGCAAGGTCTGCCGTGTAATTACCCTTGGAAAAAGTTTTCAATAGGGCATTCAAATCATACAGAGTCTTAAGTTATGCATAACGAGCTTTATAAAGAGCTGTCATGAAAACGAGAAAACAATTATTCCATATAAAACTACTTAATTAGAGAAGAGAGTGGAATCACGTATTCAGACTTATTCCAATGCAAGTCTTTATTATCTGATTTTTGCAATTATAAATTCATTTCGCGAATTTCTACTAACGATCTTGATCACACCATGTCTTGTAAATAGCTCTAGGGTTTCCTCTAACTCCTTAATCTGATCATCTCCAGCTATGATTCTCATTTCATCACCGCTACGAAGCTTTCGCAAATATGTTAGCAAGGCTGCAACTACTCCACCACAACCCTCAGCTTCTTTCTTAAGATCCAATATCATAGTATTCTTTGAAGAGATTATACATCACCATAGATAGTTTAATACTAGAAAGATTTTAATCTCTTGATCTCCTCGAGAAAACCTCTGATACTTAGCTCTATATTAAATGTAGCGATCATACAATCTTTATCTTCAAACCTGAGATATCTATTTGTGAATTCATCTTTTTCACCAAGTATCTTCAGAATATCGTCTTCTGATTTTGTGATAAGAAAAGTTTCAAGCCATATTCTCATCTGATTTAAATGCTTGAGAAGAAGATCTCCATCTTTCCTAATACCTCTATGTGCGAATGCTATATCCGAAGGTTTTAAAGAGATCATATTTCTAAGAGATTCTATGTAGAGATCGTATCTGAAAGGAGGAGGTGTCGTGGGAATTATAGAATCAATTTCAGGAATATAGATCCCTGCTGAATCTCCTGTGAATAGTAGTGACCTGTCATGCCAGAACAATGAAATATGATGTGAAGCATGTCCAGGGGTGTGGAGTATCTTAAGAGATACATCATCTAGGATGAGATCTGTTTCGTCTCTAGCCTCTATAATCTCAACATTATCTCCATTAAGAGGTCTCCCATATCTCTCGGTAATCTCACTTCCTTGAACCTTTCTAGATTCCTCCCACAATCTAGAGGGATCTCTTATATGAGGTATTCCTCTAGGATGAACCATTATAGCTGCGCCAGATCTCTGAGCTATATAAACCGCTGCCCCGGCATGATCTAGGTGTACATGTGTTGGAATGATCATCTCTAGAGTTCTTAGAACACCCAGTTTATCTAGCACCTTTACAATCTTCTCGCCCGAGTTCATAGGACCTGGATCTATTAGAATAGCTCTTCTAGCAGCAGTTATGATAAGATATGATGATATATACTTCTCGCAAGGAGGAATGCCTGTGTGTATTATATAGAAGTTATCAGAGATCTTCTCATATGCTTCTTCCGACATGATAAGACCTCTCTATAAATATAATGATGAGATTATTAATATTATTCCTCGGAGATCAAAGTTTTCTTCGCATCTCAGAAGATTCATGCTAGTCTAATAGTAGCAGTTAAATATTAGTTTTCAGAAGAGATTTTAAATGAAGATAATGAGCGGCATAGCGTATCTACCACTCCACGAAGGCCATGTACCTAGATGGCTTTTAGAATACATGATGAGGCTTGCGTCGTCTATTCTAAAAGCTCTCTATGAAATCTATGATCCTAGAGATATTCTAAGAAGATTCTCGGATCCTCTTTGGTTTCAAGCGTTTAATAACGTAATTGGAATGGATTGGGATAGTAGTGGTTCTACTACTGTGGTAACGGCTATTGTGAAAAGCATTACATGGAGAAATGATCTAGGGTTTCTAGTTCTAGGAGGTAAGGGTGTTCATTCTAAGGATACGCTTAAGGAGATTCCTGAAGCTGTTAAGAGGTTTGATCTAGGTGAGGATAGTATTAGTATGTATACTAGGATCAGCAGGCTCACCGCAAAAATAGATTCATCATTATTACAAGATGGGTACTCTCTATATCATCACACGCTCTTTATATCAAGAGATGGTTTCTGGTGTGTCGTGCAACAAGGTATGAACACTGCTGAGAAGATGGCTAGAAGATATCATCTGAGTCAAGATACTTTCAAAGAGGATCTTCTATCAGATCCTCATTCAGGTCTAGCATCAAATGTAATTGTAAAACCTCTTAACATGATCGATAAAGAATCTGCTGAAGCTAGGAGAGTAATCGATGATCTCATCAGCGAGGAATCTAGTAGACTTGTTAGAATGATCTCGGAGGTGAATAGAATTTTAAAGGGATTAACATCTCTACACACATACTCAAAAGGTTCAGATCTTAGGAAAAATGATATTCGAAGAAGAGAGTTCACGATACCGTATTATAAGCCTATAAATATATCGAAAAGCTTTATAGAAAGTATAAACAATCTTCAACTGAGAAATGCACGAAATATTATCGAAGCACTCGAATTAAAAGGTTTTGGTCCTGAGCATGTCAGAGCATTAGCGCTGGTATCAGATCTCATCTTTAACGCTCCTCCCTCTAATAGAGATCCTGTTACGCATCCTATAGATCCTTTCTTGTACTCGTTTGCGCATGGAGGTAAAGATGGTATACCTTATAGAGTGAGAAGAGATTTAATCGAGAGAACTATCATGACATTAGAGGAGGCTATAGAAAGATCTAGACTTGGAGAACAGGATAAAATGAAGATGTTAAGAAGACTCTCAAAATACTCTGATAGTCTATTAAAACTAGAGCATTGAATCATGAGAAAGATTATTGATAATTTGAGATAATATTTATTAGGAGTAGCCTATATTCTAGCTAGTGAGTGAGACTTATGTGGCTAAGTGGTGATACTGTATTCATATCTTCACATGATCTTCGAGAGGTGTTAAGAAATAATAAAAAGATTATATCACTAGAGACATTTAGCGAGTTCAGAGATCTAATAGAACAGGTTTATCTTGTCATGGTGCTAGAATCACATCAAAACCTTAATTATGCAACTTGTAAATGGAGGGTTCTGATAAATGATTTTAATATATCCAGAGTTCTTAGACCATACTCAGAGTTTTTATATAAAGAGAAGAGATACATGATCTTAGCATATGATCTTACGCCTATAAAACATATGCTTTCGGATGTTAACAGGATCTCTATAGAATACCAAGGAGATCAAATAATTAAAGTTCACATAGCAAGTCTCATATCCACATACAGTATAGCTTCTAAGATTAGAAATGTGAATAAAAGCGAAAGTGTGTATCTAGATCTAGAGTCTAAGATATTGGAGACAGGTGCTTACACACTGGTAAGCTTTCCAAGAGATTTAGCATATGATGTAGATGTATCTCTCTACATAATACCTCTCACAGAAGCTTCTGAGATCTCTATAGATAACAAGAATATAATCCTGAAGGATTTGGAAGAAATTAGTATGAGGATCACGCCAGATAAGAAGAGTATTCCACTAGCTGTAGCGAGTGGTGCTGTTCTTATTCCTATAAAAGTAATGCAAGAGAAAGGTTATAAAGAGCCGAATTATGTAATAAATGATACACATATAGAGAAAATAGATCCTGATAAGATAAGGGTTAGAATTTTAATAGATAATCTAGGTGATATAGATTCCAAGGAGATACTGGCAGTTGCCATAAATAAGGGTAGAAACATTGCTGTGGCGAAGGCCAAAGGTGATGAAAGAGAATTTACTCTAGAGCTTAGCAAGAACATTATTGACAGAGGAGATCCTTATATTACTATAAGGGTAATATGGAAGTGGGGTGATAAAAAATATTTTACATCGAGAAATATTGCTCTCTAGAGCGAGGTGAAGCTGTTAGTATCTATAGATACCTATCTCACGTCTTTAACTATAAGGGGCTTAGGTTGAAAGGCGATCTCGAAAGATCTGAGGGAGATCTCATATATGGAAGGCGTATATCTCGCTTTTGAAGTCATGATACACAGCTTTACACCTATGAAATCTGAAGGAATCATGACCTTCCAAAGTGGTGAGGAGAAAAATCTTGCATAATATATGGGGGAAATTAGTTCAATGGATTAAGCTTGTGAGGATTCATAATCTACTCATAGTACTTATAGGACTTCTCATAAGTGTGAGAGCATCAATGATACCACACCTAGAAGATCTGAGGTATAATAACTATGCAGAACTTATAGAGATAGTATTAATAATAGCGCCTCCAGCTCTTCTAGCTGCATCAGGGGGTTATATAAGAAATGACTATTTTGATCTCGAGAGTGATAGGATCTCTAAACCTTGGAGACCTCTTGCGAGAGGAGTTATAAAACCTGAGTTAGCTGATAGAGTTGCTCTGGCTATGTACATCTTAGCCCCCCTATATTCTTTACTGGTAATCGGGTGGATCACAGCTATATTCACGTTGCTAAATGTAATCCTCATAGATCTCTATAATTCAAATCTTAAGAGAAAGGGTTTGGCTGGGAATATAGTAGTGTCTCTAGCTACAGCCAATGTATTTATATATGGAGCTTTATCATACTCAGAAAAATATATCGGTAGAATAGAGATCTCTATATACGCTCTGATACCGTTTCTATTCGCATTTCTTCTAACATTAACGAGAGAAATAATAAAGGGTATTGAAGATCTGGAGGGTGATACTAGAATAAGCGCGGGAACTCTAGCTCTTATCTATGGATTTAAAAAAGCTTCTGCCATTGCTTTACTTATAGGAGTTGTAATAGGTCTTATACTTGTAATACCCTTATATCTTATATTCTCTTATCAATATCTCGTATTGGCAATACTCACAGTAGCTCTGGCTATATATTCCTCATATTATATATTAGGGTCCGTTAACACTAGTGAGGCTATCAATAGAGCACGTAGAGCGAGAAGCCTAACTAAAATATCATTATTTATAGGAACAATAGCATTCCTAACATGGTTATTCACATAGATGATGTAGGAAGGAGTTAGATTATCTATAGAGAAGAAAAGATTAGAATTGAAAACAATTCTTTCTAGAGTAGCTGGATCAGCTGTGTATCGTTGTACCACTTTTACCTTCAACAACCTCCACTGCTTTCTCTAGATGCCCTATATGGCATGTGAATCCTGTTTCCGCAACATATTTTACACATGCTTCAACCTTAGGCTTCATAGAACCTTCTCCTAGAAATCCTCTTCTGATAAGTGTCATAGCTTCTTCAAGATTTATATCTTTTATAAGCACAGCATCAGGTCTTCCGAAATTGAGGTACACTCCATCAACATCTGTTAATATCACTAGCTTTGAAGCTCTTAGCCCTATCGCCAGCACTGAAGATGATAGATCCTTATCTATCACAGCTTCAACGCCTTTAAGAATATTCTTATCGCGATAAACGGGTACTCCACCTCCTCCAGAGGCTATGACAATGAAACCCTTCTCTAGAAGAGTTTTTATAGCTTCTATCTCTATATTCGCTACAGGTTTTGGAGATGGAACAACTCTTCTCCAACCACCTCTAGGATCTTCTTTAAAAAGCCATTTCTTTTCCAAAGATATTTTAAGAGCTTCTTCGCGAGAGTAGTAGGGTCCTATGAATTTTGTTGGATCATCAAAAGCCGGATCTCGAGGGTCTACTAGAACAGTGTTTATGATTGATATAACTTTTCTTTCGAAACCTTCTTCTTCTAATATATTTCCTATTTCGATCTGTAGCATGTATCCGATCCATCCTTGAGTCATAGCTCCCGCTATATCTAGTGTGAGAGGTGGTATTCGGTTCTTCAGAGATTCAAACCATTCTGCTAGATTCCCTACCTGAGGACCGTTTCCGTGAGTAACAACAATGTTATAACCTCTCTTGAAAACGCTTACGATAGCTCTAGCAGCTGTTCTTATATTGTTCCATTGTTCCTCAACAAGACCTTTTTCACCTTTCTTAAGGATGGCATTACCTCCCAAAGCTATTACGAGGAGGGGTCTCAACTGAGAATACTTCCCCTAAATAGTATGTGAATATGAGATTATAAGAGAGCTATGTTTTTCCTGCTATGATCATTCTTCTATATGCTTGGAGAGGATTTCTGTAAGTGCAGCTATCATCTTTAATGCCCATGATCTTTCTAATATAGTTGCAGGATGGAGGGATATAGTATATGTTTCGAGATCTAAGATCTCTTATTCTAGTTATTATGCTCATAAGGTAACCATGTTTTTCAGATATTAGCGATCTTATAATCTCTAGATCTAATCCAGTATAAGCTAGGAATGATGCCAGCAGATATACCTCTACATCATTCAACTCCTCATTTCTATGAGTCTTCTCTATCAGGGTTTTGATACATTCAGGTATTATATCGAGAGATCTTCTACTAGCAGGTGCTTTATTTAGACTCTCTATTATTCTTATGATATTTCTAGTGTAGAGATCTGTAGCTTCTCTCTTAGCTAGATCCACTATCTTTGATATTTCACTTTCGTAAGCTTTTACCTGGGGAAGTTCTCTGAGCTCTTCATATATTCTCAAAAGCTCTTTCATTCTATATCTTGCTATATCTAATATCAGCTCACTCAAGCTGATACCTCCGCGAAGGTCTATGGATGGAAGATATATATAACCATTTTTGACAGGGATCTTTTTTAGATCATATTTATCTACTATTTTTAGCGTAGATATGATTTTGATAAAATCAAGTACTCTCATTTCGAAAGAGTACAATCTTGTTGTAGGCTTTAATCTATCTTTCCTTTCGCTAAATGATATATATATGATTCTTTGTCTGCTCTGGCTATGTTCGTCTGTTTTCACGTGATTTATTTGAAGCCCCAGGTCTGGTGCTATCTCTCTTAACAGGATCTCTCTATTTAGATCACTGTTTCTTTCTAGAGTTCTTCTCATGTACTCTATCTCTCTATCAATGATTCTTTCTCTCAGAGAATGATCTTGAATCATGTTAAGTATTATAAGAAGTATGTGAAGGGATATGATACTATCAATACTTCCAATACTTACCCCGGTATAATTGTTGTTCAGACCAAGATCTCTCTTAAGTCTTTCAATAGCTAATCTAAAGTATTTTCCAGAGATCTCTGGATCTAAAAAGCTTTCAAGTCCTATCTTAAGCTTCTCCGCCACAATATTTCCTAGAAGTTTTTTAAGAGAGAGTATCTCGAAACCTAGATCATCCGGTCTACTCATTATACAACTCTTGATAGTAATTATCATAGAAAACTCATATATGTTTTAAGGCGTGAGATGCTATCAAGATATTAGAGTGTCTGAAATGAGTAAGTGGGTTGTAGCAGCTGCATGGCCATATATCAATAGCGTTCCACATCTCGGGACAGTGCTTCATCTGCTTACAGCAGATGTGTATGCTAGATATCTGAGGCAATTAGGTGAGGATGTGATATCTGTAAGCGGCTCAGACGAGCATGGAACTCCTATAGAGGTTGAGGCTAGAAGAAGATCTATAGATCCTAGAGCTTTAACCGATGAAGCTCATGAATATGTAGTAGGACTTCTAAAGAAATGGGGTATAGAACTTAGCAACTATTCTAGAACAGAGAGTGAGGTTCATAAGGAGTTTGTAAGAGATTTCATGAGAAGACTTGAAGAGAGAGGATATATACAGCCTAGAGAGCAGACCCTCCCATACTGTGAGAAAGATAAGATCTTTCTTCCAGACCGCTTTATTATAGGTACATGCCCTAGATGTGGGTATCCAGAGGCCAGAGGAGATCAATGTGATAACTGTGGAGCACTTCTAGATCCTACTGATCTGATTAATCCTCGATGTGTTTTCTGCGGTTCAAAACCTGTTTATGCTACTACAGTTCATTGGTTTTTTGATCTTAGTAAGGTTGAGAATGAGATCAGAAGATGGCTAGAAGAGCATCCTAGGCTAGATGATAGGGTTAAAAAATATTCTCTGTCATGGGTTAGAGAAGGTTTGAGACCGCGAGCTGTGACAAGAGATGTGAGATGGGGTATAAGAGCTCCTTTCAAAGGCGCTGAGGAGAAAACTATATATGTGTGGTTTGATGCATTGCTAGGATACCTCTCAGCATCTAAGGAATATCTTGAGAAGAATGGAAGAAGATTTGAGGATTTCTGGAAGGATCCTAATACTAAGACCGTGTATTTTATAGGTAAGGATAACATCCCATTTCACGC
The DNA here is from genome assembly GCA_038881635.1 of Sulfolobales archaeon. Lineage (NCBI taxonomy): Archaea > Thermoproteati > Thermoproteota > Thermoprotei > Sulfolobales > Sulfolobales archaeon. Next base: position 200,405 of record JAVZPJ010000001.1, read on the forward strand.
AGTTATTCTCCCGGCAATGCTTATAGCATCTGGAGAAAACTATCCACTTCCCTATCACATATCATCTACAGAATATATTCTATATGAAGGTGAGAAGTTCAGCAAGAGCAGGAGAATAGGTCTCTGGATAGATGAGGCTCTTGAGATAATTCCGGAAGCTGATTACTGGAGATATGCTCTTATGAGAATGAGACCTGAAGAGAGAGATTCAAACTTTAGCTGGAGAGAGTTTCATAGAATAGTAAATAGCGAGTTGAATGATGATATAGGAAATTTCGTTCACAGAGTTCTTATCTTTATCAGAAGATTCTTCAACTCGACAGTTCCAGAGCCTGGAGAGTTTGATGATATAGATCGTGAGACTTGGTCTGAGATTGATGCTAATTATAGAGAATATATAGATCTCATGGATAGATTCAAGATCAAGCAAGCTCTCGAGAGGATCTTGAATCTAAGCAGGATAGGAAATCACTATCTAAATAGAAGAGCTCCTTGGGATGAATTGAAAAAAGATCCTTCTAGAGCTGCGACAACGATCTATATCTCTGTAAATATAGTAGGACTTATAGCTCTTCTATTATACCCATTCACGCCATCTTCTTCGGAGAAACTCTGGAAGATGCTTGGTATGATGCATCCTATAAGAGATATAGTGATCAGTAGGAGAGCCTTCTACCCGATAGAACCTGGAACGAGGTTATCTGATAACATAGAGCCTTTATTCAAGAAACTTCCAGAAAACTTCTTAGAAGAAGTGGAGAGAGTACTTCTTCCAAAAGTCAGAGAGAAGATTCAAAAGATTAGACCGGAAAGCCTTAGATTCTGAGGTTCTGATATGAATAGTATTAGAATCAGAAGTGTTTCGAGGATTCATATCACGCTAATAGATCTATCTGGTGTGTGGGGTATTATAGATGGTGGAGCAGGTGTGATTCTAGAAGAACCTTATTTCATGGTATCCGTAGGCGTATCAGATCAAGATCTAATACATATTATAACTTCTCAAGAATCTTGCAAAGGTGTTTGTGAAGAAGAGCTTCTGAGAATCGCCGGAAAATGCCTTTCGAGAATTAAAGATTATCTGGGATCTAGAAAAGGTTTTAATATTCTGATCGAGAGACTATACCCGCCTCATATAGGACTAGGTTCTACTACTCAGTTATGCATGTCTATAGGCTTGGGAGTATGGTTGCTTGAGAGAGGAGAGAAGCCTGACTACATAGAGCTGGCTAGAGCTGTTAAGAGAGGAGGTACATCAGGTATTGGAGTTCACGGATTCGAGTTAGGAGGGTTTATAATTGACGGAGGTCATTTGAAAGATATTGAGAAAAAAGAGTTTCTACCTTCAGACTACTCTAAAGCACCTCCGCCACCCCTACTTATTAGAGAGAGTATACCGGAAGAATGGAGATTTATACTGATCATCCCTAAAGTCTTGGGAGAGAGAATATACGGGTCGAGAGAAGCCGACATATTTAGAACTTACACACCGCTCCCAGAGAAAGAGGCTTATGAAGTATCCTATCATGTCTTCATGGGACTTCTAAGCTCTATAAGAAGAAAGAGTATTAAAATGTTTAGAAGGCATCTGAGAAGAATTCAAGACATAGGTTTCAAACTAATCGAGTGGAAGATTCAAGATCCTAGAGTGATAGAACTAGCAGAATATCTAGATAGAAGCGGATTAGAATATGGACTCAGCAGTATGGGGCCAACCATATTCATCCCCGCATCATTTGAAGAAATCCCAAAGGTTCTGGAAATGCTACAACCATTCTCAAACGAATTTCAGATAATAGAGAGCAAGGGAAGGAATAGAGGAGCGGAATACAGTATTCAGTGATATAACAACTTCTCTATATTAAACTAAAAGAATATAAAGAAATCAAAAGGATCATGTGGCGGGCCCGCGGGGATTTGAACCCCGGACCATCGGCTTTCCACAGTCCGCGCAGGAGTTGTTAAGGCTTAGAAGGCCGACGCCCTATCCTGGCTAGGCGACGGGCCCTCCAGCCATATTATATATGGTATTAGAGTTTAAAAACTTATGGAGAAAATCATGGGCCCGCCGGGATTTGAACCCGGGATCACGGGGATTCTATCCTATACTTAGGTCCCGAGTCGGGCCTTGACGGTGCCCCGCATCCTGGCCAAGCTAGACTACGGGCCCCTAATCTATTGTAGGATCGCTCCTAATATTTCTTTTTCAAGTTTCAACAGCTTTTGATCTAGTATCGGCTTGTAAGGATGTGTTATATCCTGGCTGTAGCTTATATCTTATGATAATGTGATAATATAGCTCTACTTGAACTAGTGCTAAAACTAAATCTCTTGTATTATACTTTGGCAAGAGTTTTTACTTACTTTTTTGATTTATTTATCGAAGATTTATAAATGCACTTAGAATTTTATAGATGGTAGATATCTTGGCTAAGAGACTTGTGGTATTAGACTATAATATGTGTGTAGGTTGTCAACTTTGTATGGAGGCGTGTAGCAATAGATTCGGTTATGTGGGGATGTCTAGATCAGCTATATTAGTAAGATCTGCAGGAGGTATTGAGAGAGGTTTCACCATCGTAGTATGCAGAGCTTGTAAAGATCCTCCTTGTGCTAGGGTTTGTCCTACAGAAGCTCTATCACTAAGACCCGGCGGAGGTGTTCTTCTGATTCCTAGCAAGTGCATAGGATGTGGTAATTGTGTTTCAGCTTGTGATATCGGTGCCGTCATGTGGGATTATGAGAGCATGAAGCCTATCATATGCACTCACTGCGGCTATTGCGTAGGCTTTTGTCCTCACAACGTGTTAGGACTGGAAGAGGTGTAGTGATATGAGTGACTGGGTTAAGAGTTTATCAAAAGTTCTTTACATAGATCTCACGAGAAAAATCTTCTGGGTTGAAGACAGAGAAGATCTGTTCTCGAAATGGCTTGGAGGTATAGGTGTTGCAGTACAACTCTACAAAGAAGAAGTACCTAAAGGCGTAGATCCTCTGGCTCCTGAAAATGCAATTATAATGGCCGTAGGCCCTGCAACAGGTGTATTTCCAATGGCTTCTAAAACTATAGCCGTTTTCAAATCTCCATTAAACGGGTATATAGCAGAATCTCATGCTGGAGGAAGATCTGCTGCAGCAATAAGATTCGCAGGATATGGAGCTATAGTGATTAAAGGCGCCAGCGACAGGCCAGTGTATATTGTGATAGAAGATGATAAGATCAGATTTAGAGATGCAGGAACCATATGGGGTATGAGATCTTCTGAGACTGTAGGTAGAGTTCTAAGAGAAGCTCTTCCAGGAGCCGGTATGAGGACGATAATGAGAATTGGAAGAGCTGGTGAAAGGCTTATCAGGTATGCCAATGTCACTGCGGAAACCTATAGACATTTCGGTAGAATGGGCTTAGGTGCTGTATTCGGCTCGAAAAAGCTTAAAGCCTTGATAATCATAGGGAGAAAAGGCTTTAAACTACCTGATGTTAAAAGCTTTAGAGAGATATATAAAGAACTCTACGATCTAACAAGAGGTTCGGCTACTAGAAAATATCATGATCTAGGTACGGCAGCAAATGTGATTCCTCTAGATAAGATTGGAGCTCTTCCAACTAGAAACTTCACCTCAGGAAGATTTGAAGGTGCTCGAGAGATCAGTGGTGAAAAGCTTGCTGAAGAGAATCTAGCTAGAAGAGTAGCCTGTGTAGCATGTCCTGTGGCATGTATACACTTAGCTTATATAAGAGAGGAGTATGAAACCGAGAAGTACTTCTACAAGACAGAGTTCATTCCATACGACTATGAGTTGATATACGCTCTAGGAAGTAATCTAGGTGTCAGCGATAGAATCGGATTACTGAAAATGATTAAGGCCGTTGAAGAGGAAGGACTTGATGCTATATCAACAGGAGTGGTTCTGGCGTGGGCTACGGAAGCTTTAGAAAGAGGTATTATAACTGAGAAGGAAACCTTAGTACAGCTAAGATGGGGTGATTGGAGAAACTATGTGAATGCCATCCATAACATAGTTTTACAACCCAACGAGTTCTACAGATACCTAGGTCTCGGTGTTGAAGAGGCTTCAAAAAGATATGGAGGAGTAGACTTCGCGGTAGCATTCAACAAAGTTGAAGTAGCAGGTTATCATACAGGGCCTCTCTTCCACGCGTCTGTATCTATAGGGTTTAGACATTCTCATCTAGATGCGGGAGCATACTCCATGGATGAAAAACTAGTAGCATCAGGAGGTAGCATACCTGATGCCGAGAAAGCTTTTGAGATGATAAAAGAGGAGGAAGCTTGGAGGCAGGTGCTTAATTCATATACTCTATGTCTCTTCGGCAGAGGTGTCTACACGAAAGAGCTCGTAGCAAGATCCCTTAGGTCTATAGGTTATAATATTTCAGAGAAAGATCTCCTTAGATTAGGAGAGGAGATCTATATGGAGAAACATAGGATCAAGCTAGAGGAGGGATTCAACCCTCTAGACATGAGAATTCCCAGAAGAATTCTAGAGACACCAACACCTCTAGGACAGGTATCCGAAGGATTTATTAAAAATATTGTCTCACAATATGTTGAGAAAATTAGAAAAAGCTATTAAAACATTCTTGGTATTAGATCAGATCCAGCCTCTCAGCTTCATAGCTTTATAAATTCTCTCAACAGCTGACACAAATGCTGCATCTCTCATTGTCACAGTCTTCTTTTCACTTCTAAGAGATTCATACTTTGATATAAGTCTCTTAATATTATTCTCCATAATAGATTCGATCTTCTTCAGAGTTTCCTCTTCGCTCCACCAGTACCACTGTAGGTTCTCTACCCACTCTAGATAGGACATTATCACGCCTCCAGCATTTGCAGCTATGTCTGGAACTATGATCACTCCACGCTCATATAATACTTTCTCGGCCTCCGGCGTTGTAGGACCGTTAGCTCCTTCAGAGATAATCTTCGCCTTAATCTTGTTGACATTGTCTTCTCTGATCACATTCTCTATTGCTGATGGCATTAGCACTTCACAGTCTACGTATAGGGATGCATCGGGATCTAGTATCTTCTCACCTCTGGGATAGTTCACAACTTTCCCTGTGCTTTCCTTCACTTTTATCGCTAGCTCTACATCTATACCATTAGGATCATAAACAGTGCCAGAGGTATCACTTATAGCAATTACTTTCGCGCCAAACTTCTGTGAGAATAATGCAGCATACTGACCTACATTTCCAAATCCGTGAACAGATACCCTAAGACCTTCAAATCTACCTAGATACTTCTCTGCAGCTACTCTGCCAGCTACAGCAGTTCCAAACCCTGTTGAATAGATCCTCACAGGATTACCCCATAGATCAGGTGGTTTTGCTGTGAACACTCCAGGAACATTATAACCCTTGAGCTTGCTGTACTCGTCAACCATCCAAGCCATTATCTGTGGATTTGTACCAACATCTGGCGCTGGTATATCTATAACGTCTCCTATGAGAGGTGCTATAGCTCTTGCATAGCCTCTTGATAATCTCTCAAGCTCTCCCTGGGAGAGCTTCTTAGGATCTACTTTGACAGCTCCCTTACCACCTCCATAGGGAAGACCATTGAGAGAATTCTTAAGAGTCATTCCAAGGGCTAGAGCCATGTCTGTTTCGAGATCTACCTCGGGATGGAATCTGATCCCGCCCTTATATGGTCCTAAAGCACTGTTATACTGAACTCTATACCCCTCGAATACAGTTATCTTTCCGTTATCCATTCTAACTGGTATGCTTACCATTAAAACCCTCTCAGGTTTGCTTAACATCTGGTAAAGCTCTTCAGGAAATCCTCCTAGCTCTATAGATCTTCTTAGAACCTGGAGCATCCATTGGAAGTAACTTACATTCTTCACAAGACTTCACCATATATATAATTTGAGGAGAGCTTATATATTTATGAATTGGAGAGTGTAGGTATAAGCAATATATTATTTAACCTCAATATTTAAATAAGTTATACAAGCTTCAAACATCATGATCTTATTATTATCAAGAAAAGAATCTGTGTATGGTATTTATGCTTATAATCCTTCAAATATAAGAAATTATTGAGTATATTGATAGAACTCTACAGGAACCTGAAAAGAAATGATCTCTATATAATATTCGTTGCACTCGGGATTCTTGCTGGTATTCTAAAGATCATCGGAGGACTTATGTATTTCTCGAAGGCTGTCCTAATAGATGCTGCTACAAGCATGGCAAATATCGCATCAATAATACTAATAAATTACTTTCTAGCAGTAAGCATGAAACCTCCGGATAAGGATCATCTCTACGGGCATGTTAGAATGCGATTTGGAGGCGAGTTCTTTACTATTCTCCTCTACTCATTTGTAGCAGGTTTAATGCTACCGGATCTCATAGAAGGTCTTGAAACACCTTACAAAGTAGATGTTAGAGCTTCCATGCTATCCTCAGCTGGCATGATGCTCTACGCAGTATCAATATATCTAGGTATAAGAATGGGAAGATCTTTTGCAACATATGTAAGGCTAACCTCTATAGAAATAATTGAAGGAATCATAGCTTTATCCTCTTCTCTAGCAGGCGCTCTAGTGAGCTACCTAATAGATCTCACTGGAGCATATGTTCTCTACATATATCTTATTAGAGAACTGCTAAATTCATCGAAAAGATTTATATATGATATAAGTGATGGAGTTGAAGAAGAGATTGTAGAGAAAGTAATGAGAATCGTAGGAGAGTTCAGACTGAGAATTAAGAGTATTAGATTGAGAAAGGTATATGAAGGATTATACCAAGGAGATCTTGTTATCTTCATAAAAGGTGATGAGAAGATTCATAAAGCTCATGAAATAGCAGAACAACTTGAACGAAGACTTTCTAGTGAAAGGATCTATGTTTCTATACATATGGAACCAGAATAGTTAACTAGAAATTTTTAATTCATATGTATTCATATGTATAAACATATGAGAATTTCTTAACATGCATAACTGGAGGCAGGTGCTTGAAGATGGATAAGAGACCT